>JAUWDC010000107.1 GCA_030608985.1 Desulfobia sp.
ACGCCGGCTTTCTCAAGGCTCTGCCTGATTCCGGCAAAGCCTGTTCCCTGGGGTATATCAACGATAATTGATGGTGCAGGAGCAAGGCGAACAGGATGGGACGCGTATGACCAGAGCCAGAGCGCCCCGGAGAACAATATAAAAAAGAAAAAAAATGCGATCCCGGCAATCCAGAGAGGCAAAAAACTCTTTCTGCCGGACGTGTATGCTATAGAAGGGTCTGCTTCTCCTGATTTTCCCTCCTGCTTACTGTCATCCGTCATCTGTCGTCTGACATCTGTTACACAAATACCCTGGAAAAAATCTGATCCATATACTTCACAGGGATAAATTTCAACTTATCGCGTAAATCTTTGGGGATTTCAACAAGATCCTTTTTATTGTGAGCAGGAATGATGACTGTCGACATGTTAGCACGGAGAGCTGCCAAGGCCTTTTCTTTCAGACCGCCAATGGGAAGTACTCGTCCCCGAAGAGTAATTTCTCCGGTCATGGCAATATCCGGTTTCACTCTTTTCCCGGCCATGGCTGAATACAGGGCAGTAGCAATGGTAACTCCGGCTGACGGACCATCCTTGGGAATAGCACCGGCCGGGACATGAACGTGGACATCTACTTCTTCAAAATAATTTTCAGCAAGACCCAGTTTTTTCAACCGTGAACGGCAGACAGTCATTGCAGCCTGAGCTGACTCTTTCATGACGTCACCCAATTGCCCGGTAAGAGTGAGACCGCCTTTTCCCGGCAGGATCGACACTTCGATGTACAGGATCTCGCCTCCAACCTCAGTCCAGGCCAGGCCGGTTGCCAAACCAGGTTGATCAATAGTATCAACTTCTGCTTCCGGCAGATAATGTGGAGGACCAAGATACTTGGCAAGAGTCCTGCTGGAAATCATATACGGCCCTTTGCCTCCCTCGGCAATTTTTCTTGCCACTTTTCGGGCGACTTTACCGATTTCTCTTTCCAGATTCCGTAATCCGGCCTCCCGGGTATAATGAGAAATAATATAAGTTAATGTCTCATCATCAAGTTTAATATGTTTTGCCTTAATACCATTTTCTTTGAGCTGTCTCGGCAACAGATATCGCTTGGCAATTTCCAGTTTTTCTTCCAATGTATACCCGGAAAGACGAATGACCTCCATTCGATCCAGCAACGGAGAAGGAATGGTGTCTGTCATATTAGCCGTAGTGATAAACATCACTCTGGACAGATCAAAAGGCAGATTCAGGTAATGATCGGAAAAATCTACATTCTGCTCTGGATCAAGCACCTCCAGAAGAGCCGAAGAAGGATCACCTCGATAGTCAGCACCAACCTTGTCTATCTCATCCATCATAAAAACAGGATTATTGGATGCTACTGTTTTTAAGCCCTGAATTATCCGGCCCGGCATGGCGCCAATATATGTCCTTCTGTGGCCACGGATCTCGGCTTCATCATGCATGCCGCCGAGTGACAGCCTGTGAAATTTTCGGCCCATAGCCCGGGCAATGGATCGTCCCAGAGAAGTTTTACCAACACCTGGAGGACCTACAAAACAAAGAATAGGCCCCTTGGTAGACTTATTAAGCTTCCGAACTGCCAGAAACTCAAGAATTCGTTCTTTTACTTTATTCAGGCCATAATGGTCTTCATCAAGAACCTGCTTGGCATCAATAAGATCAAGCCTGTCACGGGTACTTTTCCGCCAAGGCACATCAAGCATCCAGTCAAGGTATGTACGGATAATCGTCGCTTCCGAGGCATCAGGATGCATCATTTCCAGGCGTTTAAGCTGCTTTAAACTCTCTTTTCTCGCCTCAGAGGGCATTCTGGCTTTTTCGATTTTCACCCGAAGTTCTTCAATTTCCTCGGACCTCTCATCAATTTCGCCCAGTTCTTTTTTCAAGGCATGCAGTTGCTCCCGAAGAAAATACTCCCGCTGGGTTTTGCCCATTTCCTCCTTGGCTTCCGACTGGATTTTGGCCTGCATGGTAGAGACTTCAAGCTCTTTCTGCAGAAAATCCGCCACCTTTTTCAACCTCAGAATAGTATCGGATATCTCAAGGACCGCCTGGGATTCAGAAGTTTTCAGTTTGAGATTTGAGACAACAAGGTCGGCTAATCGTCCGGGCTCTTCTATCTCATTTAAAATTATCATGAGATCAGAGGATATGATTCCTTTTAACGAAAGAATCTTCTCCGTCTGTTCCCGGACATTGCGCATCAAGGCCTCAATTTCAACCGTCGGTTCGACTTCATCGTCTTCCTGCAAAATTTCGATTTTGGCTACAAAATGAGGAGTCTTCTCCATAATTTCATCAACACGGGCCTTTTGCATTGCCTGGACAAGAACTTTCAATCTGCCATCCGGTAATTTCAGGGTGCGCATAATCATACACACCATTCCAACCGTATAGAGATCGTCCGGGACAGGCTCATCGAGAGCTGCATCCTTCTGGGTTACCAGAAGCAGCAATTTATCCCTGGCAAGGGCATCCTGGATAGCGCTGACAGATGCAGGACGGCCCACAAAAAGAGGGATTATCATATAATTAAATATCACCACATCCCTTACCGCCATCATGGGAAGCGTTTCAGGGATGACAGGATCATTTTTTTCAACTTCTTCGCCAGATTCGGAAATCAAAATATCATCATTTTCTGCAGACATATTCTTCCTTAAAAAAGTCTAATTTGTAAAAAATAAGGTGAGCAAAGTAGATACCAACTTTGTTAAAATGTTGGTAAAGAGTAAACATTCACATAAACGAAGTCAAGAAAATGCATTTTTTGAATAACGTATAACACAGTAACCTTAAATGCGTTGTAACTAGACCTAATCCGGACAAACCGGAAAAGCAATAAAATACAATATTGAATATCGAACAAGGAATGTCGAATGTCGAAGGTAAGGTACTTTTCTAATAAGATATCTTCCGCCCTTCATCATTCATTATTTCTTGTTCGATATTCAATATTATTTTTTCAAAAGTTTTCCCACAAAAAACATGGAAATTATGCCTAAAGTACCAATCCACCAAAAACTAACCCCAAAAACATTATGCTGACACCATCATCTTTTTTCGACCTTACTTTGTTTGACCACAAGGAACTTTTTGCGGACGCAACATTTGTATGGGAGGGGCTACAGCGTCTCAAATCCTATATGGACGGTAAAAAATACTCCTGGGAATTCTTTTCTTTCACACCGAATGAACCTTTTACAAAAACTACTGTCATATATGACAATACCGCTCTGTCAACAGAGGGGCTCACTATCGATTTTGGTGATGCCACCAAGGGTAAGCTCAAAGTATACCAGGGATCAACCCAGCTTGACGGGGCGAGTGTCATAATGGCGGGAGCACTCTTTACCGGTGACAGAATCCACATTGGCAAAGGAGTTCTCGTTGAATCAGGGGCCTTTATTCAGTCGCCGGCAATTATTGGCGACCAGACTGTAGTAAGGCAGGGAGCGTATATGCGAGGCTATTGTCTCATCGGCAAAAAATGCGTTGTCGGCCACGTAACAGAGGTAAAACATACTGTTTTTTTCGATGGCGCCAAAGCAGGACATTTTGCCTACTTAGGTGACTCTATCCTTGGTAACGAGGTGAACCTCGGTGCCGGCACAAAGCTTGCCAACCTGCGCTTTACATCGGGTAACGTGCAGGTAAAAACACCAAAGGATCTTATTGATACAGGGCTTCGAAAATTCGGGGCAATCCTGGCTGATCATGTCCAGACAGGATGTAATTCCGTAACTAGTCCCGGCACGATACTTGGCAAAAAATCTATGCTACTGCCCAATGTGACCGCTCCATCCGGGTTGCATAGAAACCACTCATTTATCCGTTGAGCTGGATTGTATTCCAGCGAACACAGGAAACCATCCAATGCGTAATCGGCTTATCTTTTTAACAACGATTGTATCTTTCTTTCTCTGCTCCGGATTAACTTACGCAACAGAACCCTCCTTTGACCATGAAATTCTCGCCAGAGTAAGAAATGAGACGTTGACCATGGAAAAGTTTTCCTTAATGGTTCAGGGTATGCCCCCTCAATATCAGGCTATGGTAAAAAATATGCCGGAAGTGAAAAACGACCTGATTCGCAATTGGACGGAAACAAAATTATTATGTCAGGAAGCACTTGATTCAGATCTTGACAAAAATCCTGTTGTCGTCCTGAAACTTGAAGAAATGAAAGATAGGATTCTTGTTGAAACTCTTATCTCACAACGAATTGACATGAAAACACCTGTCCCGGAAGATGAAATCCGGGGTTATTATGACAGCCACCCGGATGAATTTATCCAGGGAGAGTTAGTAAAAGTTCAACATATTCTTATTCGAACAGGTAATGATGCTACCCCTGAAGAGCAAACAAAAGCAATGGAACAAATTACGGAGATCCAGGAGAGACTGCAACAGGGCGAATCATTTATGGAACTGGCCAAAGAGTTCTCCGAAGACCCTGGCTCAAAAGATAAAGGTGGTGACCTTGGTTATTTTGGCAAAGGCCATATGGTTCCAGAATTTGAAGATGCTGCATTCAGCACGGCTGTTGGCCAAGTATGCTCTCCTGTCAAAACCCAATACGGTTTTCACCTTATTAAGGTCAATGACAAAACAGAACCGCTGAAAATCTCCTTTGAGAAAATAAGCCGGAAACTTGAAGAAACTCTTCGGGCCGAAAGAAACCACAAGGCTTTACAGGATCTCATTGCAGAACTGAAAGAAAAATATCCCGTAACGATTTATGAGTAAAGGCATGAGTTGAGTTTCTATTCAGCCACGAAACCCACAAAAAAACACAAAATTTTTGCTTTTTTTATTGTAGTTCGTGGATTTTGTGGCAAAAAAATGACTTCTTTACAATTTTTTATCCTTAATCATCCGCGACTTGTATAATCTATCACTGCATAAAAAAATTCGGCTATGAGCCCGAATGCCAGGTAAATTCTGGCAATGCGATCATACGGCAACTTCACGCCAACCATCTTCTGCAAAATTGACACACAGAAAATTGTCAGACCAATAGTTATTGGTACTGCTGACAACAGATGATTTAATGTGGCTACAGTACTGTCGACCAGACGGCCAGGGAAAACCCTGAGACTCACAAGGCCGTATACTAGACACAGGAGAGTAAGAGTAATTTTTTCTTTTGTTTTCATATACAACTTGTAATTTTTGATCCAAAGTTTAATAACAACTTAACATATAAAATACAAACCCTCATTTCATCATGTCTCAGCTAACAGCACTCTATTTCCCGGATACTGCCATTACAACACAGGCGGTTTATCAGGAGCTCCTTTTTTTTGATAAAATCTTATTTTACCAGCCTGTTGAAATTGATCCGGAAACACACTCTCCAGAGGGCCTGGATCTTTGTTCTGGGTACCCCCCAGTGCCCTTCAAAGAGGATCTGGATAGATTCAAATCTCTCCTGAGGGAGTTGAAAGGCCATGAAGGGGAATTTTACAGCGGCCAGTTGTCATCCTTGACTCTCGAATATATGGAAAGCCGTGATAGGCCATCGGTAGAGGGG
>JAUWDC010000024.1 GCA_030608985.1 Desulfobia sp.
CCTAAAGCGGAGCGAATGCCATCCACTGTGGATTTTTTATTCCTGTACATCAGGCATACTTTATTATATTCCATTTCATACTCCCTATAAGCTTAAATAACAGTCGTAATCTTCAATAATGATTCCATGCTGTGCCTGGGTGGCCATTTTTTTAGGATCAAGACCTTCAGGAATATCATTAATGTCGTAACCCATATTTTTATAGCTGTCTACACAGATGGCGACATCGTCAGCAATCTTGCAGAGCTCAGGGAAATCCGGTTCTTTTTTTGCATTATGGGTTGCATCCCAGGAAAAGAAAACTTTGACAGCAGAGCCTTTGGCCTTAGCTGCTTTGGTTATACCCATAACGTGACGAAAGTTGTCTGGGTTGGTAACAAAAATACCGATGCTTTTTGCCATGTTATCCTCCGGTTTAAAAATGAACAGCGTATCTAAGGAACGAGATACGCTGCAAATATGTAGCTATTAATTTTAAAAATTACTTTTTCTTGATGAAGAAACGGATGAAGCCGGAATCTTCTTTTTCTCCCAGATATTCATGGCCGGAACGGGTACACCAGCCGGGAAGATCATTCCGTGAACCAGGATCGGTTCCAAGAACTTCGAGAATTTCACCTGAATTAAGTTTGTCAATTTCTTTCTTGGTCCGCAACAGGGGCATTGGGCAGCTCAAACCTTTTGCATCAAGAGTGCGGTCTGCAGAAATGTCGTCTGGTGCTTGTACGTTGTCGCTCATGGATTCCTCCTTGATTTATTAACGTTAATTTGATTACTTCAACTCCTCTGCCGATAGCGCGTTGGAGTTATTTTATTAGAAAATATTCATTCCAGAATGATACCTCGTAACAAGAAACAGATGTTCTGTCAAGAAAAATGAACTAGTATTCATTTTGGCAATGTATCCCTGTAAAATAAAGCGTTCGTGACCTAGAATAAAGCGATAATGACCTATAAACTCGCTTGACAAATTTTTTTTGCCTGGGTAAAGGACTATAATTCATCGGACTGGCCATTTTGAGTGGTGGTATGTGTTGGCAGGCGTTTTGAAAGTACATGAGTATTGGGCTTGCCGATTGTTTGTAATAAAAGGGAGAGGTGTTAAATCATGAGTGAAGAGAGTATTTTCGGAAACAAGGTAAAAGGCCTGTATAAGGCCTTGTGCCAGGATGAGTGGAATGCAATGATGACAGGGGTTATCGTTGCGTTGTTCAGTGTCCTGATTATGGCATGGTGGCGTCCCTGGGGTGCTGTTGGTGCCATTCGAAATTGGGGGGACTGGATCATCTATGGTCTCGGACTGTGGGATACCCTGGGCTTCTGGGAAAGTGATGCGCCACGAGGTATCTTGAGCAACACCGGTTCTATCATCGGCCTTGGATTTGTCGGCGGAGCATTTGTTTCAGCCTGCCTGGGCAATGATTTTGCTATCCGCATTCCCCCGGTCCTGGAATTGTGCAAGGGTGTTGCCGCCGGTATCTTCATGGGAATTGGCTCAACACTGGCTGGAGGCTGTAATGTCGGCGGTTTTTACAATGCTATCGGCAACCTTGCTGCGAATGGTTTTACCATGATGATTGGCCTTATTTTCGGTGCCGTCATTGGTTTGAAATACATATACTGGGAAATGGAGCATATTTCATGGGGAAGTGGAGGAGCAAAGACCATAGAGTTCCCCTTCAGCCTGAAAGCATTGTTCGGAGTTATTGCCCTGGTTGTTCTGATTGTTGGTGCGTATAAATTTTCCGGCAATGAGGATAGTGATTATCTTAATTCCATGAGTGGCCTTCTTCTTATTGCCGCAGCGCTTGGCTACGCAATGCAGAGAGGCCGCTGGTGTATGATTCAGGGTTTCCGTGAGCCTCATATGACAGGAGATTGCACTCTGGCCAAGTCTGTTGCTTTGAGTATAGTTATCGTGGCAATTGGTGCCGCTGTTCTTAAATATGGTGTTCCTGTAAGAGTGGAAGGAGAGCCTGTCCTTGACCCAATCAATTACGTCCGCGCTACATTCGGCTGGGGTGGTGTTGTTGGCGGTCTCATCTTCGGTTTTGGGGCTATTCTGGCTGGTGGCTGTGGTTCCGGTTCCCTGTGGCGTGTTGGCGAGGGACAAGTTAAGCTCTGGGTTGTCGTGCCATTCTTCGGCATCAGCAACTCTCTTATGACCGGTTGGTTTAGAGATAATGACTTTGAGGCAGACGGCGTATTGGGCAAGGCTGTTTTTTTGCCGGACGTAATGGGATTCGGCGGCGCTCTTTTCCTGATTATTGGAGTCATGCTTCTCTGGTATCTGATTGTTGACTGGAATGAAGATTCCAATAAGCTGATTGTTGAAATGTAATGAACTTTCCGAAAAATCTTGATTTTAAATTATCGCCACCTGTAAAATCAACAGGTTAAAAGCGATTCACGCGGCGTATGAGCTCTTTTTGAGAATACGTCAAATGTAAGATTTTTCTTTCCTGTCTAAAAGGGCAGGAGTTGGATACAAAAACAAAAATCGCCTTGCCGATGAATTTTTCGGCAAGGCGATTTTTTTTATGCTTGACAGTATATCTAATTAGATTACAGCTACGTTAAGCCCTATACATTCCACTTAAATAGAACAAGATATGATAGCCCCTGTTTCCGGCCCGAGGCATACTATTTCTCACTCTGACGATCAGCTTCTTGTTGCCGATGAAGTCATCGTTATTCTTGACGATGATCCTGCCATTCGAGAGTCGTTACATATTTATTTTTCCGAACAGGGCTTGTCTGTGATCTCCATTGAAAAGGCAGGCGACCTTTTTCATCTGCTGGAATCAAAAAATGTGGCTCTTGTCCTTCTCGATATTGGTCTTCCCGATGCTGATGGCACTCGTATTCTTCCAGAAATAACAGAAAAGTACCCTGATGTTGCCATTGTCATGTTGTCCGGGGTGGCAGACGTTCATGTGGCTGTTGACTGTATTCGAAAAGGTGCAGATGATTATCTCGCCAAACCTGTTCAGTTCGCTGAAATTTTGCATGTAGTCAGAAAAATTCTGGAAAAACGGCGCCTTGTTTTTGAAAATCGTCGGTACCAGGAGGATCTGGAGCAGGCCAATTTTCGTATTCAATTTCTCCATCAGATGTCCCTAAAGATGAATTCAGTTTACCTGAGCACCATTGAGGTGGATGAATTGCTTCGGGCCATTCTGGTTGGCATAACCGCCCAGGAAGGTCTGCGATTTAACAGGGCTTTTTTGGCTATGTTTGACGAGGAAAAAGAGCTGCTCATCGGACGCATGGCAATTGGGCCGGACTGCCGGGAGGAGGCTGCCCATATCTGGACGGAGATGAAGGAAAAACAGTTTGATCTCCTGGACATTATTCATAATGTTGGCGAGCAGTGCTCTATTGGTGACCAAACTGTTAATTCAGTTGTGAAGTCTCTCCAGGTCCCGGTTTCAGAAAAAGATCATATTTTAATCAAGTCTGCAGTCGAGAGAAAAAGTTATAAGGTGCAAGGAGGGGTTGCAGATACCCCGGTATCCCGGGAACTTATTACCCTGCTTGATGAAGATACTTTTGTTGTTGTTCCTCTTTTTGCCCCTGATCGGTCCATTGGTGTAATAATCGCTGATAATTATGTGACCAGGCGTCCTATTTCAGAGAGCCATGTCAGTGACTTGGAGCTCTTTGCCAGCCAGGCAAGCCTTGCCATTGAGCAGAGTAGGCTGCGTCAGGAAATGCAGGAAAAGATCGCACTTCTCGAAGAGGTTACCCGTGAACTCGACGAGAACAAGGATCTCTTAATTGAGTCAGAATGTTATTCAGCTCTGGGGCACATGGCTGCGCAGGTCGTGCATGTAATTCGTAATCCCATAACATCAATTGGAGGTGTTGCCCGTATTCTGTCTAAAAAAGTTGACGAGAAAAATGAATGGAAAAGATTTATTGATGTCATGGTGAAAGAGGCAGACAGGCTTGAGGTTTCATTGACGGAACTTTTTGATTTTGTCAGCCATAGTGAGAGTGTCAAAGAGGATGCCCCTCTTAATCCCCTCTTGCGCAGGACTCTTGTTTTACTGCAGACAAATATGAGTCGGCAAGGTGTCGAGTGGAAAATGGATCTTGCTGAGCCTGACCCTGTAGTGCGTATGGACATAAGTCAGATACAGCAGGTTTTTCTCAATCTGTTCAGAAATAGTATTGAGGCCATGACAAACGGTGGGAAATTGACGCTTTCATCTTCTATTGAAAATGGCTGGGTCCGGGTGAGTGTCAAGGACACCGGGTCCGGCCTGAAAGGGGATTACTGGGATAAGGCTAAAGAACCTTTTTTTACTACAAAAACCTATGGGACCGGTATGGGACTCACTATGGTGGACCGCTATGTTTCTTTACATGGTGGAAATTTTTCTTTCAATCAGCAGGATATCGGGTTGGAGGTGCAGGTAAACCTGCCATTGGCACAGACCGAGTCCGACCATGAAGGGTAAATATTCGGCAACGGCTCACAGGAAGGCGATCAGACCGCTTTACATACCCAAGTATAGCGCAGCGTCCCGCTTGCCTTCCTGTGAGCCGTTGCCAAACATTTACAGTTTTGGTGGTTATGCCAATTTGAGAACATAACTCGAATATTTACCATGAAGGTAGCTGATTCATCAAGCAGTCATACAATACACCCTCCTATTACGAAAAACGGGAGCCAAGCTCAAGTAAGTCAAAAGGGGTCGGGTTTTGCTCTTGGAGATATACTGAAGGCTCGTGTTCTGAGGGTGCAGGCTGACGGCACGACAATTCTTGAAACCAATGGTCGGACGCTTACGGCAAAGTCCCTTGTGAGTCTTGTTCCTGGAGAAGAAATTTGGCTGGAAGTAAAAGAGAAAGGAGAAACACCCCTTCTGGCCTTAGCCGGAAAAAAGGGCGCCGCACAGGACTTTGTTAAGGCGTTTTTTCTTACCTTAACATCTCGGGAAGTCCCCCTGCCCCGATTACTTTCTGAATTCTCTTTTTTGCCCCAAGCTTCGGCAGTTGAAGAGAATGGCATCCTGGGAAAATTGTTTCTCCATCTTTTAAGTGGTGTAGTAACCGAGAAATCGGATCCTGAATTAGTAAAGCTGATGGCTTTTATCTTCGGAGCAGTAAGACAAGCCCAAGATAAGAGTGAAAGCAATATCTCCACTCTGCTCAAAGAAGTAATCGAAAACATTTCTCACACCAAAAATCAGGAGTACAAGCCACTTCAGACGGCTCTTGAAGATGCTGTGAAAACTGTGGAGATGCACCAGCAACTTAATACAAGGGCTCCCTCCCCAAATGAGTCGATGTTTTACCTGTTTCCCTGTTTTTTTGCTGGAGACGAAAGTTGGGGGGAATGGGTTTTTTCCATGGATGACGGCGCTGATATGGAGAAAGGCTTTTCGCTGGATTTTTTCCTCGATATGAGTCGATTAGGCCCTGTTTCTTTTCATTTGCAAAGCCATGGAAGTGGTTTGCGTGGAGAATTTCGAATATCCCGAGGTGGTGCTCGGACCCATATTGAAAATCAGCTTCCAGAGCTAAAAAATATTCTTGGCAACCTGGGATATCACCCTGTTTCACTGGTGTGCAAAGACAGTGAGCATACTACTCCCCAGGAGATCAAAAATAAGGTAGTATCGCTCGCCGGGCTTCAGAAGTTTGCATTGATTGATATTAAAGCCTAACCCACATAGAGCGGAAAGGATAAGCACCCCGTAAGGGGGTATAAATGCCTTAGTGGTAAAAGTAACCAGATAATGTCACTCAATGTTTTCCAGTTTCTTGTTTTTTTGGCAGAAGTTGGGGAGTACGGCACTAAAATATTTTGTTGACAGAGAATGAACATTTTGAGTAGTTTGCCTCTCTTATTATTGATAGCCATTGTTGATAGCCATAAAAAAACTTAAAATTTTAACGCGATGGCGCAGCAGTGTAACAGCGGCTCAGCTTCTTTGCGATAAGGAATGCCTTTTTCGAATTCTGCGTTATCTGCAGGTTCATAATTTTTGAGGAGATAAAATGAAAAAACAGAGAAACGGGAAGATGAAAGTTTTTCTCGGTCTTCTGATGATTATTCTGTGTATAGTCACCAGTAACCAGGCAGAGGCAGCAGCGAAAATGCCTCATTTTTCCTTGCCTTCTGCCAGTGATGGGAAGGAAATTGATAGTGACCAGTTTCAAGGGAAGGTATTGCTCATAACTTTTTTTGCAACCTGGTGCCCACCATGTATTCAGGAGATCCCTAACCTGATTGATTTACAGAATGAATATAAAGAAAAAGGTTTTTCTGTAATCGGGATATCTGTGGATCAGGGAGGCCGCAAATCTGTTGCCAAGCTGATGGAAAAAACAGGGATCAATTATCCTGTTCTCATGGCAGATTCCAAAATTACGCGTGATTTTGGCGGCATTGTCGGTATCCCGACATCTTTTTTAATTAATAAGAACGGTAACGTGATAAAGAGCTACCCTGGATATGTTCCCCACAATATACTGATTACTGATATACAGGGCCTCATGGAATAAAGGGGACAAGCAGGTTGAATCTTGATTCATTTTACGGTTGACATAGAAAAGATGAGCGGTATATATATGCGATTTGATAATTATATATATGTAATGCGAACCTATAGTAGGTAATTATTCATACTCAATAACATTACAAAGGAGAATCTCATGAGCAAAAAACTTTTGATCTTGGCAATGGCTGCAGCATTTACCGTAAGTGTGGCAGGTGTCTCTATGGCTGCTAAAGTTAAATGTACCGTTGACGGTGTTGATGGCGATAAAGTAACTATGACTTGCAAGAAAGCAGACAAGCTGAAAGCTGGTGACAAAGTATCTGTAAAAATTGCCAAGAAAAAAGCGATCGAAGGCTGCTAAGTAACAGCTCTTTTCGTGTTTTGATTTTAAAGACCGTTTGATCTCCGGATGAAACGGTCTTTTTTTTTATTTCCTTACCAGTGTCACTTGACATGACACTATAGCCGCCCGCCTCTTGGTTCTTCCATGGATTTATTGTACGCAGCTTTTTTAGGTCTTTTACAGGGTGCCACAGAGTTTCTGCCGGTGTCCAGCTCGGCACATTTAGTTCTTGCAGAACATTTTTTCCATGTGGAGCAGGCTGGGCTTACCTTTGATGTGGCACTGCACATAGGTACCCTACTGGCTATACTTGTATATTTCAGGAAGGATTTATTTCTTCTTGCCCGGGCATTTTTTTGGCTTGATAGGAGTGAAGAAGCTCTTCCGCGCCGCCGCCAGGCTTTTGGTATATGTCTTGCCACTGTTCCTGCTGTTGTCTGCGGCCTTCTCTTTGGTGATGCGGCAGAAACAATTTTTCGGTCACCAGCGGTGGTAGCGTGTACCTTGTCCATTGCTGGGGTTTTTCTTTTATTGGCGGATAAAAAGGGGTCTCTCAAGCGGGACTCTTCATCAATCACCCTGAAAGACGCTATTATAATTGGCTGTGCCCAGGCCCTTGCCTTGATTCCTGGTGTTTCCCGGAGTGGTAGTACGATGACAGCGGCTCTTTTCCTTGGGGTAAATCGATCCGGTTCCGCTCTCTATTCTTTTTTATTATCTGCCCCTATCATTTTTGGTGCGGGAATTTATAATATACCCAAGATAATGAGCCAGGGGCTTGATCAGAGCGGGCTTCTTTTTTATGCGACAGGGTTTATATCCGCTGCCATTTCAGGGTATTTGTTTATCGCTTTTCTCATGCGATTTGTCAGAACAAAAACACTTGCTGTTTTTGCCTATTACCGCTTTGCCCTCTCCGGACTCGTGGTAGTAGCTCTTGTTCTAGGTTATTAAAAAAAATGATGAGGGGATACATAAAGTGGATGTTGCATCTCTGCCCGAAAAGGCGCAGAAGGTTTTAAAAAGAATTCGAAAAAAATATAAAGTTGGCTTTGAGCCGTTACGAGTCAGGGATGTTGAGCTGCAACTGCTCCAGGTTACAGACCTTGAGCACCTCCTGGCCGGTAAAGACCCCTTTGCTGATGTGTCAAATTTTCCTTTCTGGGTGAAATTGTGGGAGGCATCTTTGATGCTGGCTGATGTTATGGCCTCAACTCCTTCCAGATCAGGTCAGACCCTGCTTGAGTTAGGAGCAGGAATGGGAGCACCCGGACTTGTGGCCGCATCAAAAGGTTACAGGGTAACGCTAAGTGATTATGAACCGCATATCCTTGATTTTCAGAGAGTGAGTGCTGCTGCAAATGGCCTGACCGACATAGATTTTAAAATTATTGATTGGAAGAGTCCCAAGGATATGCCGCAGTTTGATCGTATCATTGGAGCGGAAATTTTGTTTCGCGATGAGTTTTTTGATCCACTGCTCAAGTTGTTTGGCAGCTATCTTGCGCCGGAGGGAGAGATTTATATCGCCCATGATGTTCGGCGAAAAAGTGTGCCCCAATTCCTTGCTCTTGCAGAAAAAGAGTATGAAATTGCTGTCAGTGCCCGGAAAATGCGTTCCGAGGACAAGGAACTCACTATATTGATTAATCGTTTACGGAAAAGAAGTTAGTTTTTTGCCACGAAATCCACAAAAATAAAAGAAAAAATTTTGTGTTTTTTCGTGGGGTTCGTGGCTGAAAATAAGTTTTTTTGCTAGGTGACTTAGAATGCCAATCTATGAATATGAACATAATGGTGATGGATGCCGACTTGGAAAGAGTTTTGAGTGGACACAGTCCATATCCAGTACAAAACTGATTCAATGCCCGGAGTGCGGTGAGTCGGTGAAGCGCCTCGTCTCCCTTTTTTCCGTCTGTACTCCTAAGACAAACAGCGACTTAAAGAATTTAGGCTTT
>JAUWDC010000258.1 GCA_030608985.1 Desulfobia sp.
ACTAAAGTCTTTTAAACCCGCAACTGGAAACAGTTTGCGGGTTTTTTGTTGCCTTTTTTCTTCCATGGTAGTCCGTAAAGATCCGAATAAATCCATTGCGCTATGTGTGTATTTTTAAAACTGATGTCGAACTGACACTGTTAAAATACACATAAGCAGAGGTGAACATGCCTAAACTCACAGCTCTGGAAGTTCGCAATGCAAAAGGACCATGTCGTTTACCTGATGGTGAAGGCTTGTCTTTTGAGATAACCACGACAGGAGTAAAGCGTTGGTTATATCGCTACAGGTTAGATGGAAAACAGCAAATGCTTATTCTTGGCCGCTACCCTGGGCTCTCACTTGAAAAAGCCCGTAAGGCGCACAGGGAAGCAAACGAACTAAGGATGTACAATAAAAAACATAATCCGGGTAGAAAACCCGGATTATGTTTTTTATTTTTCTCAGTTGCTGCTCATCAAAATCCTGTCATCTCAGAATTGAGGAGTACAGCTCTGTTGCCTTATTTAGCTGCAGCTCCGATGGTGAAGTAGCCCACAACTTCTTTGATGTGATTGACCTCGCTGTCTCTTGACTGTTCTTCTTCGATCTTTAGCTCGATAGCCGTTATTGACATATTTTGGCTTCGAATTGTTGCGGTATCGCTACCTGCGCAGGTTTGCATTTCAGCGATAAAGAACGGCAGGTCGTGGAACTCAGTATCAAAAGAGAGGTTATACCACTGGTGTGTGACGCTTTTAGTTGTCAATCCGGCCTTGTAGAGTAGTTCTGAGACTTCGCCTTTACCTGGTTCCCAGGCTATATTGTGTTTGGCCGGAAAGCATAAAACCACGGTATTTTATGTAGTTACATGAAACACCGTGGGTGAAGATATTTTCGATAGTATCATCATTGATGGCTTGGAACATGAGGGGGAATGAAGTATATTACTGAATATACAATATATTTCCTCTGTAGAGGATGTTTTCCTCCTGTCCATCAAATGCATTAATACAAAGATCTTCGATTTTTTATACCATGAGATACACGAAAAAACCGCAAATGAAATTAGGTGAAATTGCAATTTCTGAAATCAAAATTAATCTCAAGTCACGGGATGATATACCTCCGCTTCTGTTAGGCTTGCAGCACATTTATACTAATTTAGATTTACGTGAGGCCGTTTTCGTAATACTTGAAGAGAACATTCTTGTTGATATAGATCCCCAAAATGGTCGCCCTGGTATGGATTTATGGACAATATTAGTTCTTGGTGTTTTGCGGGTGAATTTGAACTGGGATTATGACCGACTAGAAGAAATGGCTAATAATCACAAGACAATAAGGAAAATGCTCGGCCATGGTTCGTTTGGTGATGATTATGAGTACAAGTTGCAAACCCTTAAAGACAATGTGCATTTATTGACACCAGAAATAGTTGAGAAGATAAATCAGGTCGTAGTTGAAGCAGGCCATAGCCTGGTTAAAAAAAAAGAGGACGAAAAATTAAACGGTAGATGTGACTCATTTGTTGTTGAAACTGATGTCCATTATCCAACCGACATCAATTTGCTATTTGATGCAATTCGGAAAGTTATCAGTCTAACAGCAACATTGTGCACAATTTGTGAACTCACCGGCTGGCGGCAAAGTATTCATAATATCAAGACAGTAAAGAGATTATTCCGAAAAGTGCAGAAATTAAAAAGATCTACATCAAAAGATCCGAAGAAAAAAGAGCAGCGTGAGAAACTCATTATTGAAGCCCACCAGAAATACATTGATGTCGCAGAATATTTTCTGGCAAAAGCTCGGGCTTCTTTAGGCGAAGTCAATGGCGGTGGTGTTATGGCCATAGCTCTTGTAATGGAAATTGAGCGTTACTTGTCGCATGCAGATAGGCAAATTAATCAGATCAGCCGCCGTGTAATAGAGGGAGAAAAGATACCGCACAATGAGAAAGTCTTTTCCATTTTTGAAGAACATACAGAGTGGATCAGTAAAGGCAAAGCAGGTGTACCCGTTGAGTTGGGCCTCAAAGTATGTGTTTTAGAAGACCAGCATGGTTTCATTTTGCATCATCGAGTTATGCAAAACGAAACAGATGATCAGGTAGCTGTAACTATGGTAAAGCAGGCAAAAGGACATCACCCAGGCCTGATATCATGCAGTTTTGACAAGGGATTTCATTCTCCTGCCAATCAGAAAGACTTACTGGAACATCTTGATTTTGTAGTATTACCAAAGAAAGGCAGGTTGTCCCTAGATGATAAAAAAAGAGAATATTCAGAAGAGTTTATCAATGCCAGATACCAGCACTCTGCTGTTGAGTCAGCAATAAATGCCTTGGAAGTGCATGGCCTCGATAGATGTCTTGATCATGGTATTGATGGATTTAAAAAATATGTGGCTCTTGCAGTGTTGGGTCGCAATATACAACAACTCGGTTTGAAATTACGGCAACAAAAAAAGGAGAAGTTGAAAAAAGCGGCATGAAAAACCCGGAGTAGCGGTACAAGTGCAGCAGGATAGGTGCGTGCAGAACCAGCCAATAAACTCTTTTTACAGTTAGGAATATCTGTTCAAGACTGGCTCGAACAGCAGGCGATTAATAAAATACTTAAATAGTGGTGCCTGAATCTCGGAAAATAGACTTTTCGGTCAGGCACTATATAGCCTATGGTTTCCGGTATATGGGCGGTTTTAGTCTTTTCCTTTTCCTGCAGCTTGAACTCGAAAGAATATTGATTGATATTGCGGATCCTGCCGGTTACTGCAGCGGCTTTATTGTCTGTTATAACCTGGGTCAGGATTACCGGGGTGAAATCATACAGCTGTTGCAGGGAAAGCGTACTGAATGAGCTGGAGCCAGTGAAACTACCTGCTTTTATCTTGCTTCCATTGTCGAGAGTGTATGTGCCTTTTTCGAGAACGATATAACTGAATTTTTCCGCAGCGTGAGTGCCATCCTGGTAATCCCATTCCTGCAGGCGGATTTCAAAACCTGTCTCGTTAACGTTACGAATACGTACCAGAACAGGCTCGGCACCGTTTGATGTAGGCGGACCAGCAATAACCACAGGTTCGCTGAAGGTGTTTTCGAAGGCGACTGTGATCCAGTTATGATAGATGCTTAACTCTCCCACTTCGATTGGGAAACTATTAGCGTCGCAGGCAATCTCTGTGCTTGTTGTGGCCGTCTCACCTTGATCGTCAGTAACCTGCAATGACACAGTATAGACGCCCTCACTGGTGTAGGTGTGTAAAGCTGACAGGCCGTTTTCGGTGGTACCGTCTCCAAAGTTCCAGTTGTATTGGGTGATAGAGCCGTCGGGATCAGAAGATTGTGAACTGTCGAAGGAAAAGGTCAAA
>JAUWDC010000152.1 GCA_030608985.1 Desulfobia sp.
ATGAAAATCATTGAACCATATAGCGGTTTTGAGCAAGGACCGATTCGTCCTCCCAGCGAAGCCGAAAGCCTGCTTGTCAGAATTACCCGTAACTGTCCGTGGAATCGCTGCACCTTTTGTCCCATCTATAAGGATGCTAAGTTCAGCCTGCGCCCTGTAGATCATGTGTTAACTGACATTGATACGGTTCGTTTTTATGTTGATGCAATTGAAGCTGCCAGAAAATCAGAGGGTAGCATTTCCCAAAGAGAGCTTTGCAAGCTCTCACCAAATGGAGGGAAAAGTGATATTCAGGCCTTCCATGCAGCCTATAATTTCGTGGCAAACGGGATGAAGTCAATTTTCATCCAAGATGGAAACAGCCTGATCATCAAACCAGACGATATCATACGGATATTGCTTCATCTTAAAGGGGCTTTCCCTAAGGTAGAGCGGATAACCTCATACGCACGGTCCCATACAATCGCCAGGATAAGCGATGAAAACCTGAGCCGGATGGCCAGTGCAGGTCTTAATAGGATCCATATCGGTATGGAATCCGGCTCGGATAAGGTGCTCAGGATGGTAAAAAAGGGTACCGACAAAGCAACGCAGATTATTGCCGGAAAAAAAGTCAAACAAGCAGGCATCGAATTATCGGAATATTTTATGCCGGGACTTGGCGGAAAAGTATTGTCACGGGAAAATGCAATGGAAACTGCCGATGCCCTGAATCAGATCAATCCAGATTATATTCGTCTGCGGACGCTGGCTATGCCTGCCGCAGCACCTCTCACAGAGCAGTTTAAAAAGGGAACTTTCGATAAAATGGGAGAGGTCGATACAGCCAGGGAACTACTCCTTTTTCTGGAAGAGTTAGATGAAATCGACAGCTCTGTAAAAAGTGATCATGTGCTGAACCTCTTTCCTGAAGTGGACGGCGTGCTTCCTGATGACAAAGAGAGAATGATGCAACCCATTGAGGATTTCCTTCAGCTTGATCCCAATGAGCAAATGATTTTCTGTATAGGCAGGAGAACCCATAGAATTGCACGATTCAGTGATTTGGGCAATCCGGTACAACGAGGGTACGCCTTGAAAATGTGTTCTGAACTTGGCGTAACTATAGAAAATTTTGATGACGTCATTGATTCTATAATGCAGCGGTTTATTTAGTACCTTAGTTCTTAAACTCTGCATAAAAGTGGGAAAACTTTGCAGCACATGAAGGCAACTCGTTGAATTTAGCGTCAAGGTACTTATCCAGTATCATTTACAAAAATTATAGAGGCTCTGGGTTAGGCCATTTACGCGTGGGGCCGTTACGGTCTTCATGGGCATCAAATTCATTATCAGACTAAGTAATACATACCGGTACCCTTGGGGAGTGGCAATGATTCAAAACGTAATATCCTTTGATCCCAGTAATGGGAAAATACTGGGAGAGGTGGCAAGAGCAACTGCTACCACAGTTGAAAAAGTTGTTGGAAGGGCAAAAGAAGCCGCTGCACACTGGCGGAAAGTCTCCCTCGAAGAGCGTCTAAGCTCTATTGAAAAGGCCTACTCAGCAGCAGAACCGTCACTTAACAGACTCGCAGAGCTTCTCAGTAGAGAAATGGGCAAAGATATAAGAAGGTCAACATCTGAAGTTCAGGGTTGTATATGGGGCGGCCCGTATATTGCGAATTCTTCTCTTGAGGCTTTGCGCAGTAAAAAGGCAGGAGAGTATACGGTAGAATATGGCTCTTTGGGTGTTGCCGCAATTATATCACCCTGGAACTATCCTTTAGCTATGGCAAATAACCTTATTATACCAGCCCTTATGGCAGGCAATAGTGTTATCTGGAAACCCTCTGAAGAAACACCGCTTATCGCCCAGGCTTTTTTTGATATCATCCATAAAGGATTCCCCCAGGATGTCCTGCAAATTGTTCATGGAGATGGTGAGCAGGGAAGGATGCTTGTTGAGAGCGATATCAATATGATCGGGTTCACCGGATCTCAGGCCGCAGGAAAAGATATTATGGCAAGAGCATCGTCCTCACTCAAAAGACTTGTCATGGAGCTTGGCGGCAACGATCCGATGATTGTGATGAAAGATGCCAACATACAGGCGGCGGCAAGATTTGCGGTTGCAAGTAGTTTTGAGAATGCTGGTCAGATGTGTATATCAACAGAGCGCATTTATGTGGAGGAATCAGTAGCGCATGAATTTGAACAGTACGTTGTCACCACAGCCAAGCAATACAAAGTTGGCCCATGGAATATGGAAGGTGTTAATATCGGTCCGATTATCAATAAAAAGCAACATGCACAGATTATTGAACATATCAAAGACGCAGTAGAGAAAAATTCAAGAATACTCCTTGGTAGCTTAGATAATCCAAAATATTATATCATGCCAACCGTCTTGGCAGACATGACACCGGACATGCGTATTGAGCAGGAAGAAACCTTTGGGCCGGTGGTGTGTATAAGCAGTTTTTCAAATATTCAAGAAGCAATTGATCGCGCAAACAATACGAGCTATGGCTTGGGGGCAGTGGTTTTTGGAGGTGTGGATGCGCGGGAAGTTGCGGATCAGTTGGCAGCGGGCATGATAGGCATCAACCAGGGTGTTGGTGGTGGTGATGATGTCCCTTGGGTTGGAGCAAAGCAAAGTGGTTTCGGTTTCCATGGATCACCTGAAGGGCATCGGCAATTTTCCCAGGTCCGGGTGGTCAGTCATTAGCCTTATAAACCATGGTTCACGTGCGGTTTGCCTCAACCAATACGACATCAAGGTTGTTGGAGCAGAAGGTCCAACTATGCTGCCAAGAAAATAATATTAGAAGAAAGAGGGGAAACGATATGGGTTTAGCCAAAAACTGTCAAAGATTTTCATGCGATGTCTTGGTTATAGGTGGAGGGGGCGCCGGCCTCAGAAGCGCCATCGAAGCAAGAGAGAACGGTGCCCGGGTTATCGTTGTTTCTAAAGCAAAGGTTGGGTTCGGCAACAACACCATTATGTCGAAGGCCATTCTCACTTCTCCCGGCTGGGGAGACAGCGGTGACAACCAGCAGGTTTATCTGCGTGACACCGTTATCGGGGGGCGATATATCAACGACCAGAAGCTGGTGAATGTAATGGCGGGTGAGGCCGGTCGCCAGCCTTCAATACTGGAAAAATATGGCGCCAGTTTTTCAAAAAAGGGCAATAAGTTCAACCTGCTTGCCATTCCAGGCCACACTTTTGCACGGGACGTTCAGGGAAAGACCAACAAAGGCAAAGATTATATGCTTCCACTGATATCATATGCCGAGAAGAAAGGCGTAGAATTCGTTGACAAGGTTTTTATTACGAAGCTCTTTGCCAGTAATAACAGGGTCGCTGCAGTGACAGGGCTTTCAGAGGAGGGTGATTTTGTCATCTTTGAGGTCAAGTGCGTTATTTTGGCCACAGGAGGCTACTCGCAGATTTATTTCAATTCAAGTAACACGCCAGGAATAAATGGTGACGGCCTGGCCTTGGCCTACGAATTAGGCCTTCCCTTGAAGGATATGGAGTTCGTCCAGTACTATCCCACAGCCTCGGGGAAAAGAGGCAACAATCTCTTGCTGTATGAAGGTTTTCTTTTTAATGGGGCTGTGTTGAAAAACGCTAACAATGAGAATATCCTCACCAAACACGGTCTGAACGACCCGCAGACCATCACCAGGGACCTTCTGGCTCAGACAATTTTTAAGGAAATCCGGGATGGCCTTGCCAAAGAGAACGGAGTGACAATGGATCTTAGCGCAGTTTCCGATGAGAGGCTGGACCAGCTCAAGCCCATGCTGCCACAAGGTGTATTTGAAAAAAGAACATGTATAGTATCGCCCACGACCCATCACAGTATGGGAGGTGTAATGATTGACAGCGGCACCCAGACTGCCCTCCCCGGCCTATATGCTGCCGGTGAGGTCTGTGCTGGCATGCACGGCGCCAACCGACTTGCTGGCAATGCACTTGCAGAAATTTTTGCCATGGGAGGAGTTGCCGGGCGCAGTGCCGCCATCAACGCCAAAGAAAGCGATATGAACAGTGCGTCGGAAAACGAAATAGAGCAAGAGAAAGAGAGGCTGGAGTCCCTTTTCTCCCAGGCTGGCGAAAACTCCATATCTTTGATTAAATCACTAAAAAAGATGATGTGGCTGAGAGCAGGGATCGTTAGAAACTCGGACGATCTCGAAAAAGCGCTGGCGCAAATTGAAGATTTCAGATCTGAAAGCCAGAAATGTAAAATTGAAACCCCCAAAGATCTCATGCACAGCATTGGTCTTCAAAATATGCTGCTCCTCTCAGAAATGGTGTGCAGGTCAGCACTGCTGAGGACAGAGACCAGAGGATCACATTGCCGCTCCGACTACCCGCAGGAAGATAACGCCAACTGGCTGAAAAATATTGTCATTCGCAAGGAAAACGATAAAATGATGGTGGATATGCACCCAGTGCAACTGGAGTACGTTTCTCCTGCCTAAAGGTAAGGTCTTCATATAATTTGTCCACTCCAACTTAACTTTGAGGGACAAATTTCAAGAGTTTGCAAACTTATCGGATTCAGGAATAATATAAACCTTTGCAACATTTTTGAATTATAACCCTGCCAGATCACATCTCTATATAGAAGTACCGAA
>JAUWDC010000156.1 GCA_030608985.1 Desulfobia sp.
ACAGGTGATATCGAGAAACCGGCAGAAGAACAATTGATCAGTCAGGTTGAGGATCTTCATGCAGATGTTCTGCTGGCACCACATCATGGTAGCGCCACCTCAAGCAGCAATGCGTTTCTTCAAGCTGTTGCACCTACGTATACAGTTATTTCTGCGGGAAGGCATCGACCGCACACCTTTCCCTCACCGAAAGTGCTCAAAAGATATCACAAAATAGGAAGTAAGGTTTTTAATACTGCCCAAGACGGCACTGTAACCTTCCAGGTAAAAGATGGAGAATTAAATGTTTCGACTTTTAACTCTTGGAAATAACTTTTTGAAAAATAATATTCTTTACTGAATAAACGTGCTATATTCCTTCCCAAAATACAATCAATACATGTGTAATTACACATGTATTGAGCTTTAAAAATTCGGCAGTCAATGTTTTTCATTGTACGAACTCAGACCACGAAGGACTTTGCTATTATGAAGCACAACGCACCATGCCAAACCATTTTCCTATCTATTATTACCCTTCTTGTCCTCAGCGGCTGCTCTTCATTTGGTTCACGCAACATTCCCCGTGACCGTTTTGATTATAATGAAGCTATTGCCCAGTCCCACAACCAACAGATGCTGCTAAATATTGTTCGTTTTCGCTATCTTGAAGTTCCTAATTTCCTGGCGGTCAGTTCTGTTATCACTTCCTACCAGTATGATGGAAAGGTCGGGCTATCAGGAACCTCAACCTCTTCGCCTTCAACTGAAATTATTTCTGGAAATGCCAACCTGGGGTATGCTGAGAAACCAACTATTACCTATGCTCCTCTGTCTGGACAGGACTTTGCATTCCGATTACTCAAAAACATTTCCGTTGAGGGGATTTTTTCTCTTGGCCATGCAGGATTTCCCATGGATTTGCTCATGGAAATTGGCTTCCATCGCATCAATGATATAAAAAATATGGGTTTTGGCGCTGTTCCGGCACCTGGACCATTGGAAGCAGATAAACAGTTTGAAAAGGAGTCCCTGGACCTGACACGTTTCCAACGTGTTCTTAAGCTGATCCTTGTCCTTACTGATAAAGGTATTCTGGAAGCCAGACGAATAAAGAATGGAGAAAAAGAATATACTCAACTTCATTTTCCCAACAATGCATCGCCAGATATGCAGAAGCTTGTAGATGAGCTGAAAGCGACCCTGGATCTTGATCCCAACCTGAACAATTTTCGCGTTACCAGTCGAACTACAGGACGGGAAAAAGATGAAATAACGATTCAGTCCAGATCGCTCATGGCAATGATGGGGTTTCTTGCCCGAGGGGTTGTGGTGCCTGATGAAGATGAACAGGCCAAAAAGATTGTTGTTTTTCCTGAAAGTGCCAAGAAAAATATCCTGGCTCACGCACCCTTAAAAATATACTCACAAAAAGAAGTCCCTGTGGATCCTTATATAGCAATAAATTATCGCGACTACTGGTTTTACATTGACCGCACGGATACCAGAAGTAAAAGGACCTTTGCCACTTTATTGATAATTTATCAGCTTCAAGCCCCATCCCAGGGGATACAGGCTCCTTTACTTACCCTGCCGGCTGGATAATATTAACATATCCCTTTTGAGGATACATTTATACTAAACTAATGATAAAAATAACTACTTTCAAAATTAACATTAACCTGTTAGAAAGTAATTGAAATTCTTACGTCATTAACCACTAGTTTTTAACTTAAAATACGGAGAAAAAAATGAAAAAGAAAGTTGCACTATTTGTTACCATTGTCTCATTGGCAATTGTTGTTGGCACTCAAGCACTAGCAGGTCAGGTTCTTGATCGTATTATTGCCAGTGGCGAACTAAAAGTAGGCATGACAAAAGACTCTCCTCCGCTTCATACCATGGGTAAAGATGGCCAGATGATGGGCTTTGAAGTGGATATTGCTCAGGCCATGGCAATATCCATGGGTGTGAAAGAAAAAATTGTCACAATGGACTTCGCCAAACTGTTGCCTGCCCTTGAGTCGGGGAAAATTGACGTGATTATTTCAGGTATGACCATGACATCTGAGAGAAACCTGAAAGTTGCTTTTGTTGGTCCCTATCATATTACAGGCAAAACTATTCTGGCTAAGCATGACACCGTTTTCAAACTCAACCAGGAAGAATCAGCAGCGAATGTTGACATCAAACTCGCTGTACTCAAAGGCGGTACCAGTGAGGAAATCGCAAAAGGCGCCTTTACCAAGGCTGAAGTACTGGTTGCCGACAGCCAGGATCATGCCCTGCAAATGCTTCTGGACGGCAAGGCTGATGCCATTATGACTGATAAGCCTTTCTGCGTCTTTGCCGCCTTCCGCCACAAAGACAAGGACCTTGAGGTAAGCAATACTTTGACGTTTGAGCCGCTTGGTATTGCATTACCTGAGGGAGATTCTCTTCTCATTAACTGGGTGGGAAATTTTCTGATGACACTGGACGGCAATGGTTTACTGCAACAGAGAACCAAATTCTGGTTTTCCAATTCTTCATGGATGAAAAACTTACCCTAATCCAAGAAAATGCTTACTTTTTAGAGCACGTTTACACAGCAAATTCTCTTTCAAAACCCCGCGTGAACTGGATGTTCATGTGTGGTTTTATTATTTTTGACGTATTAAGGGCTTATTCTTTGTTGGGGCTGAATTCTTGGGCAACCTGAATCCCCACCAGCCGTGCAATGAGTACTACTGAAAAAAATTGACCAAGTATTGCCTGCGCCTGGCAAAGAGATGCTGCTGCGTTGGTCTGTGGAATGATATCGCCATAACCCAGGGTTGTCATGGTGATAAAACTGAAATAGTTAAAATGTTGTGCATGAGTCAAAAAAGAATCGGCATTATCAATAAGAACACCAGAAAAAGAATTGGAAACTACTGATTCTAAAAGATGATACATTCCTCCCCACATAAGACCAATTATGAGGTACAGGCAAAGAGCAGCACAGATTAAATGGCTATCAACACTTTTGCGTGAAAAAATATACCGGGTAAATGAACAAACAAGGATAAAGTAGTACAAGGTTTTTGTTACAAGCAAACCCTGTAATGAAAAATTGATAACCCCAAAAATTTCAAGGAAGTACAGAGTAAAAGTCAGCGCAAGCAGAATAATAGCAGGGGTCAACATCCTGCTTTCCCTATTCATGGCTGTAACCGCAAACAGGAGAACAGCCCCGAAAAGAATATCTATTATAACCCTGATGAAAGGTATTCCTTCAATAAATGGGCTGACAACAAGATACAAAAAGAGCCAGATGAGTAGATTCTCAAACCCGTATCGAAACCAGACTTTATCCCTGTCGAGCCCTTTTAATAGAGTCATAGATGCATCACTCCGCCTTCTAAGTAACAAAAATATTTTTGACCACGAAAAGCACGAAATACACGAAAAAAATTTAAACATTCTTTTTCAAGAATTTCGTGTAGTTCGTGCTTTTCGTGGTCAAATATAAACTTCTCCTGAACATTTCTAAGATCACAGTGCTGCATGAAAAAAATCTATTCAAAAAACATGGTACCGGTATCATATCGCATCTCGAGATGGAGTATGTCGTCTTGTATAAAATAGTGGTAAACAGCTTCAAGGTCTTTCTGGAAAACTGTATCCAATGAGTCAGGGGGGCACATAGCCATGGTGGAGTGAGTAATTTTGATGTTCAGCTGCTGCTTGTCAAGGGTATAGGTGCCCGCTGCCCGGTTGCAGTCTAGCTGGGCAGTAAGGTTGCCATCTGCAAGAAGTTTCAAAGTGTACTGTTCCGGATCACTGACTTCCACACTGGTGTCATTATTATACACACTCTTCTGCCAGGTCCAGACACGATCAAAGAGCAGCATCTGACTTTCCTGGGAGGATTGCTGATTCAGAATATTTGCTTTTTCGATTGCTGCCTCTTCAAATGTTTGTCCATGCAAAGAAAAAGTTTTATATACCCTTACTCTTGAACCTGTCATTGGTTCTCCTGGTGCAGGGGCCAGCCACTCCAGCTTGACAAGGTTGTCTGTTATCTCCACTTCTTCCATGGTAATCCTATCCCCAAGAAAACCTGAGCCTACCTTTTGCCAGCCATTATCAAGATATATCAGCACAATCAGATCATAAAAAACACCACTGCCGGCTGAATCTGTCCTGAGTATCAACGCGGCTGTTTTTCGTCCATTGGACTGACCATACGCAATATGATCGGTCAGGCTGATTGTTACAAAACTTGCCGATCCAGGAGCAGCAGGTTCTCTGTATTTTCCATTTTTCAATTGAAAATTTTCTGACTGTACCCATTCAGAAGAGAAGGTGACACCATCAAAACTGCTGTTTGCCGATACAGAATCCACTCCAATTAATAAAAAAATAATTGCTGTAAAATACAAAGATATGCGGACGCTTTTACACATAAGGAATTCTCTTTTCAGGTAGAAATATCGAAGGTAGTTGCTATGAGATGAGTTTCCCCTGGTGCTAAGGTAATTGTATCATTAGCAGCATTGGCTGTTTCCACACATACCATGTTACGATATGCATTCTTCCCCATATTGTTCATTGTTCCAGACTTTTCAGCCCCTGGATTCCAGACGACTGTG
>JAUWDC010000221.1 GCA_030608985.1 Desulfobia sp.
AATATTGCTGTGTTTTTCATGACTTTTCTGTTGAGATGGGCTACTCGTATAAATTAATAGGGCAGCTTGGTAAAAGATCTGGCGGCTCACCAAACCGTAGCTTTTTGCGCAATTCAGGCAACTGCTCTTGGAACTCTGCCGTAATCGGAATTTCTGTGTATTTCCCTGCTCCTTTCGGAGTCAATCGACTGGATTGATCACTTGATAACTCAACCCATATCTTATCTTCCGTCATACATCCATAGTGAGCAAGCAACCCCCGAACACGTCCCGCATAACGATGATCTTTTAACGCAGCATGAACTGCTCGCACATACGCTGATTTCATTAGATTCTTCTTGACCAACCATTCTGCAATATACATATTCCACTCTGGATCATCACCGTGGTAATCAGCCTGCAGGACTTTGTAATCGTTATCGCTCAACAGCTCATAATCCAAAGGCTCTTGGTGTTTAATCGATAAAACCAGGTCAAACTCGCCTTCTTTGATCAAGATAGGAACAATCGGTTTTATTAAAAAAAACTCACCTGGTAGTAATCGCCCTATAAAAGTTTGTGTCGAAGAGGCCTGCCTCTCTCGATCTTTATTTATTCCAATAATGATTTCAGAGAGACGGTTAGTTGTAGCGGCCCGCAATGATAAACGGCCCGACCCGCAATCAAGTAAGATCTGGGCCCACATTATTTTACAATATAAATGGTATCGGACCCACATTAACTGCCAATGGACCCACTTTAAATGATAATGGGCCCGCAATAATGGGACCAGACCCACATTAAGTGAGAATAAGCCGCAGCCCTTTAAAAGTCAGGAAAATGTAGGCGCTGTTCTTCCTCGTTCCCAAAACGATCATTTTAGGAACAGCAAGGGCATTTGTGTAGGAGAGAAATAAAGTATAACGGTTGATACGAAAGTAATATCATGCATCCGGCTTGACTGAAGTGGAGTAACTTCTTCCTCGATAATCTGGATTTATCTCTTACTAACGAGCATTCATTTTTCGCCTTTATTCAACTGAAAAATTAGAAAGTAACAGTTTTCATCTATCCGTTATCGTCATAGAAGGCCACAGCATCGCTGCTTCGATCATCCACGGTGTGGTAAATTTTCTGGAGAATGAAATTGCTGTGCCTAGAGATCCTGATCCTTCAACCATGCCAAATTCTTCCACCACAAACCTAGTGGACACTATTAAAAGGGTGAATGACGCTCCTGCGTACTTTGTGAAAGTGATGCCACCAATGTATTGCGCAGTTCCTTCAACAAAATATTCCGAAAGATTCCCTGTTTCCTCAATGGTGTAGTTAATGGAAAAATTTTTGGAATTGTATGAGCACGAGGCAGGAAGACTTGAAATTTTGCACACTGTATCTGCGTTCATATCAGTAACAGCCCGCCCAACATACCGAGATGAACAGGACGATGAGCAGAGCGCGTAGATAAATAAAAGAATGAGCCCATAAAAATCACCCCTGCCGACATTGCGTTTCATATTGCCCCTTCCCCTTTAAAACGAATGTTTTATTAATATGGTTATTGATTGCCGTACACCAGGCCAGGCACCAAAGTACTGCAATGCCAATATTTGTAGTTCTTCAAGCTTATCGAATGTACGACATTTAGCGTACTCATTAATAATACGTATTTTGCGTGATTATACAGAAAAGGCGTATGTTAGGCAACGTGATAGATACTAACTAATTGTCGGTCAGTATCGGGCTGAAACTGAATAGCCCAACTTGATTAAAATTGAACGCCAGATAGGAAAGTATTATCAGTCGCACGATATTACGGAAATGGAGCAACGTTGCATTAACCGTCGAGCTACAGGGTGTCCAGTGGACTGCTGGTTAGCAAAATTACTTCATTTTTCCGGCAATCTCTGACCGATACTATTTTCGTTCCGGTCAAACGCTGTTGCTGTTACAATACTACAATCATGGAAGAGGTTGTTAATACAAATTTCGTCATTTTAATTAGTTAGGTCAACCACGAAACTTGAGAGGTTAAGTTTTTTTAATTTTTAAAAGAAAAGCGGAGTTTTAAAATGGTGAAACTAGGAAAGATTCAAAAACCGGATGCAGGGGAATTTGCCGGAAAAAGAAAACTTTATTGCATTGCGACTATTTATTCTTTTGAAGATGCGCCGGATGAATTTAACAAACTTATTGAACAATACTGGTATGAGGTGATTCAGCATATAGAAAAGATTGAAATAGCAGGGAAGATAGAGAAGATTTTTTGCGAAATGATTTATCAGCATGGAGATGAGGCCCTTAATGTATTATCGAAAATAAACAAACACCTTTCAAGAATTATTGAGAAGAAGATGGAAGAAGGTGCAGTACTGTTACCTTTGGAAAGTAGGGAAATACTGGGACCATATACTGATTGGGGCAACTGCTTAAGTGTTGTGTTTACAAACGAGGTATTTAATAAAGTTTTAGAATTCTACAAAGTGTATTCAGAAAAGAGACTTCAGCAGGCGATAGATATTATTGAGAAAAACCTCTCCGGAACAGAATCTGGACTGCTAATAATGAAAGATGAAGAAAGGGCTAAACTTGAATTTCCGAAAGATATAGAAGTGTTTCTAATCACTCCACCATCATATGATGATATTATGACATGGTTGAGAGAGAAACTGATGCAGAAACCTGATTTATCAATGAAGAAGAAAGAAGGTGATAAGTAATCGCTTTACGGGCAGGTGAGCGATAGGTCAGATTTCCGCTTCAAGTCCCTCCGCGCGCTACCTTTTAATCAGGAACAGGGCTCCGTAAACAGCATAAACATCCCCCCGGTACCTCATTCCTGATGGCTGACGCTCTGCTTAAGTCTTTCAGTAGCATCCCAAATGACAAAGATACGCAATAAGTATTACAAAACGGGACGTTATCTGTCAACTTCACATCCGAATTTCCCTTAAAAGCTCTGCCCTGCAATCAATTCCAAGCAGGCAGCAATAGAAGAAACATGAGACCTGAGTTACTCGAAAGGGATTGTTCAGTCGCTGTAGACTGTCAATCGTTGGTAATATATGGTTCTTCATAACCAGGCCTACAAAAAGGGGACGGAATTATTTTCCTATCCGCTTATCAAACCACACTCCAGTCAGAGGGCAGAGCCAACTGCTCGTCAGTCAGGTTCTGTGGAAGTAGCTTTCTGTAATCTTCAGCACTTTGGGCAAAGGGGAGTTTCTCAAAGAGAAAGCGGAGATATTTATACACAGCGAGCCTGTTTGCCTTGGCTGTCTCAATAAGGGAATAGATTGTCGCACTTACCTTTGCACCTTCAGGTGTTCCTGCAAACAACCAGTTTTTTCGTTTATGCGTAGTTTCGCATAAACGAAAAAACTGGATCTTCTCCTTCGGAAAAAGATCGTTAGGCAATTTGATTGATTACACAACATTGTCAGGCAGCGTGCAAGATACTAACTGACTTTCAACCAGGTTCCTTTGAATCAAAACATATGAAAGATCTGAGCCTTATTCTCATTTAATGTGGGTCCGGTCCCATTATTGCGGGCCCATTCTCATTTAAAGTGGGTCCATTGGCGGTTAATGTGGGTCCATTGGCGGTTAATGTGGGTCGGGACCTATTCTTATTGTCAAATAATGTGGGCTCAGATCTTACTTGATTGCGGGTCCAGGCGTTTATCATTGCGGGCCGCTACAAATAGTGAGCGGTGCC
>JAUWDC010000123.1 GCA_030608985.1 Desulfobia sp.
TTATTCACCCTGAGAGCCGCCATGAAGCAGTTCAACAGGCTGATTTGTATGGTTCCACTGAGGCAATTATAAGTGCTGTGAAAAAATCTTCTCCAGGGTCCATATGGTCCATTGGTACAGAGGTCAACCTGGTGAATCGCCTCAAAGAACAGCATCCGGATAAAACCATCCATCTGCTGGCAGATACATCATGCGAATGCGATACCATGGCTTGCATTACACCCGCAGCGCTCCTCCAGGTCCTTGAAAATCTTGCAGTAGGAAGGCGGGATAATCAGATTACGGTGGAGGAACCGATCGCTGGCAAAGCGAAGTTTGCGCTAGATCGGATGCTGGAGATTTAATCCCAGACAGGATGATATTAAAAAATCGTAATCGAGCTATAGAAAAATAAATTCACTTCCCAAAGAATAATCTTTATAATATGTGTTAATTGATGCGTCGTAAAACTCCGATCTACAGTGTCTCGCTTACATATGTATCAAAATTTCAACATGCAAGCAAGCGGTCATATTGATGAGTCAAGATTAAGAAAATAATTTAATAGTTAGGGAGAAATATGTGCGGTATCGTTGGATATATAGGTAACAGGAAGGTAGTGCCAATTATACTTGAAGGTCTGAAAAGGCTTGAGTATCGCGGCTACGATTCAGCCGGGCTTGTATACCTTCAGGATGGCACTTTGCAAAAGTATCGTTGTGAAGGTAAGCTGGCAAATCTCGAAGAGATGATGGATGCGGTGGTCACAGAGAGCAGGACTGGTCTTGGTCATACCCGTTGGGCAACTCATGGAGCGCCTTCCGAGGCAAATGCTCATCCCCATAGTGATTGCAGCGGTAATCTTGTTCTTGTCCACAACGGGATTATTGAGAATTATCAGAGTCTGCGAGAAAGTCTGATCTCGAAAGGCCATATCTTTACTTCTGAAACAGACACTGAAGTGATGGCCCATCTTATCGAGGAATATCTTGTTGATGACCTGGTTGTAGCCGTGCGGCAGGCCGTTCAGCAAGTGGAAGGCTCTTACGCCTTAGGAGTGATGTGGAGTGGGCAGCCTGACAGGCTTATTGCGGCAAGGAACCAGAGTCCTCTTGTTCTTGGTGTAAAAGATTCCAGCGGCTGTTTCATGGCCTCTGACATTCCAGCACTATTGCCGTATACGAGGAACGTTATATTTCTGGATGATAATGAACTGGCCGTTCTCAAGGCAGACTCTTGGCAGGTAATGTCAATAGAAAATGGACAGCAAGTTGACAAAGAGGTCCAGAAAATTGAGTGGAATGCCGGTATGGCAGAAAAGGCTGGATTTCGGCATTTTATGCTAAAGGAAATTTTTGAACAGCCCCAGGCAATTCTCAATACATTCCGCGGCCGTCTTGAGCCAGAGACTGGCATGGTCCAGCTTCCGGAGATTGAACTTAGCACGGAAGAACTTCAGGAAATACGCCGTATATCTCTTGTTGCCTGTGGAACATCATGGCATGCTGCTCTGGTTGCTAAATATTGGCTGGAGAAATGGGTTGGCATTCCCGTTGAAGTTGATATCGCTTCCGAATTCAGATACCGGCGCCTTCTCTTGGGGCCGGATGTAATGGTTATCCCTATTTCACAGTCTGGTGAAACAGCTGACACCCTTGCCGGCCTCCGTCTTGCCAAAGAACTTGGCGCCAAGGTTATATCCATATGCAATGTGGTGGGAAGTACAATCACCAGGGAATCCCATGGTACTATCTACACCCACGCAGGCCCTGAAATAGGTGTGGCATCAACCAAGGCTTTCACTAGTCAGTTGACAGCCCTCTTTCTTTTGACCCTGTATCTAGGGCAGGTTCGTAAAACTATTTCAGACGATCTGTCTAAAGTGCTTGGCCACGCCCTCATAGAATTGCCCGAGGTTGTCGAGAAACAGCTTTCCCTTCTTCAGGAGACTGTGAGTGAGATAGCCGAAGAGTTTTCCCGGAGCCGAGATTTCCTCTATCTTGGTCGCGGGGCCAATTTCCCGATAGCCTTGGAAGGAGCCCTGAAGCTCAAGGAAATATCATACATCCATGCCGAAGGGTATGCGGCCGGTGAGTTGAAACACGGCCCCATTGCCCTTGTTGATAGAGATATGCCGGTCCTGGCTTTAGCTCCCCCAAATGATGTCTATGCCAAGCTGATTTCCAATGTGGAGGAGGTCAAGGCTCGCCATGGCAGGATAATCCTGATCGGAAGTGAATCTGATGCCCGACTCCATGATATCAGTGACTATGTGATAACCCTACCGGATATTCACGAAGAACTCTGTCCCATACTTTACTCAATCCCTCTGCAGCTCTTGTCTTACCAGATCGCAAATCTCCGCGGTTGTGATGTCGACCAGCCGAGAAATCTGGCGAAGAGTGTGACTGTTGAATAATTTAAGGCCACCCAATCCACTAACCCAGATAAACTGGAAAACATTAAGGCTTCGGGGATAAGTACCTTAACAGTAGAGGCAAATTGTTTGTTTCAAGAGAATTTTTAAATTTCTTGTCATTTTTTATACGAAAACAAATTCTAAGGTACTAAAAAATATAAAATAATTTTTCTGAGGGTTTGGTGGGTCTCGATGACTCATAAACTCGCTTATCGGTGGCAAAAAAATATAATAATTGGTGAAACAATATGAAAATTCTCGTTACCGGCGGTGCCGGCTTCATTGGCTCAAATGTTGTTGATGCTTATCTTGAAGCAGGGCATGATGTTGTAATCATGGACAACCTCTTCAGCGGCAAATGGGGAAATATTAATCCCAAAGCCAAGTTTTATTTGATGGATATTCGTTCGGCAGAAGTATCTAAGGTCTTTGAAAGAGAACAATTTGATATTGTCAATCATCACGCTGCCCAGATGTCGGTCCCTGCATCGGTGGAGGATCCTCTTTTTGATGCAGATGTCAATGTCAAAGGGTTTGTTAACCTGCTGGAAGCAGCCAGAGAAAACGATGTGAAAAAAGTGATTTTTATATCCTCCGGTGGAGCAATATATGGCGAGGCTGAAGAGTTCCCAACCTCGGAGAAATCACCGGCTCTTCCCTTGTCTCCTTATGCCATCACTAAATCTGTTTCTGAACAGTACCTGGCCTTTTATAAACACCAGTATGATCTTAATTATACAATCCTGAGATACGCCAATGTCTATGGACCCCGCCAGATTCCCCATGGTGAAGCAGGTGTTGTTGCCGTCTTTATGGATAGACTGTTGGCCGGCAAATCATGCACGGTGTATCATTACGATGATGAGCCCCGTGGCATGACCAGGGATTACTGTTTTGTTGGCGATATTGTCCAGGCGAACCTTCTCGCAATAGAGAAAGGCAGCGGTCAGGCCTGTAACATTGGTACGTGCAAAGAGACCCATACCGCAGATTTGTTCAACGCAGTGTTTGACTCCATGAAAGCCGCCAGGCCTGATATCTCCGACGAACTTAAAAAATACAATACTGGGCCCGCTCGACTCGGTGATCTGACCAAAAGCTGTCTTCTCTGTGGTAAAGCGGAGCAGGAGCTTGGGTTTCAGCCACAATTTTCATTAAAAGACGGTTTGGAAAAAACTGTTACATGGCGACTAACAAAGTAAAGAACAAATAACTCTGTGCTCTCTGTGAATTCTATGGTGAACAAAAGGAAAAATAATGGCCCCTCTAAGGATTCTGGAAGATAAAATTGACTCAAAAGAGATTGTCGTTGGAGTTATAGGTCTGGGGTATGTCGGCCTTCCTTTAAGTTTGGCCTATTTGAAGAAAAATATAAAGGTTATCGGCTTTGATCTTGATCCTGAAAAAATTCAAATGATTGAATCAGGAGTTAGTTACATAAAGCATATCGCAGCTGAAGAAGTGACCGGTTATGTCAAAACCGGTCACTTTCAAGTTACTGATGATTTTTCCAGGCTCAGCAAGCCGGATGCCTTGCTGATTTGTGTTCCCACCCCTCTTTCCAAGAGTAGAGAGCCTGATCTACACTATGTAAAAACAACAGCAGAATCTATCTCAAAATCGTTGCGGAAGGATCAGATTGTTGTCCTTGAGAGTACCACCTATCCTGGAACGACCGTTGAGGTAGTGCAGCCAATTCTTGAAAAAAGTGGTTTAGTTGCAGAGCATGATTTTGCCCTGGCTTTTTCCCCTGAACGTGAAGATCCTGGGAATCCTCAATTCGGCACAATTAATATTCCCAAAGTTGTCGGTGGCATTGATAGCATATCAACAAGATTGGGGGAAAAACTGTATGGAATTGCTTTGGAAAAAATTGTTTCAGTTTCAACAACGCAAGTTGCGGAGATGACCAAATTGTTGGAAAATATTTTTCGAAGCGTTAACATCGCCTTGGTAAACGAGTTGAAAATTTTGTGTCAACGGATGGGCATTGATATCTGGGAAGTAATCGAGGCCGCAAGCACTAAACCTTTTGGCTATATGCCCTTTTACCCAGGTCCAGGGCTAGGAGGACACTGTATTCCTATTGATCCCTTTTATTTAACGTCAAAAGCAAGAGAGTTTGATTTTTCAACCAAGTTTATTGAACTTGCAGGTGAAGTAAATGTTTCAATTCCTTACTATGTTGTGCAAAGAACAATGGATGCCCTGAATGAACAGGAAAAATCAATAAAAGGATCAAAGATTTTGATTCTGGGAATAGCGTATAAGAAAGATGTCGATGATTCCCGAGAATCTCCTTCTTTTAAATTAATTGACCTGCTTCAGGATAAAGGGGCCGAGATCTTATATAATGACCCTTTCATTCCCAAGTTGAAACCGGTCCGGAAATATAATTTTGAAATGCAAAGCATGCCTTTGAATCAGGAAAATCTGGAAGGTGTTGATTGCGTTTTAGTGGCAACGAATCATTCTGCTTATGATTATGACTTTATTTATCAGCATGCCAAGCTCATTGTGGATACCCGGAATGTATTTTCTAAAGATCAGAAAAAGAGTGCAAAAGTTGTGATGGCATGATGGTCTGATCAAAAAGTTCCGGAAACTTTAGTACCTTAATTTTTCTAGTTTATCTGGGTTAGTCACTTTAAATACTTGAAATTTTAGACACTTGAAATACATTAGGCAGCGGTAACCTCACAGGATAGAAAAGGAAGTGCAATGAACATCTCAAAAGTCCTCATAACCGGTGCGGCAGGTTTCATCGGCTTCTTTCTGTCCAAACGCCTTCTTGACGAGGGAATAGAAGTTGTCGGTATTGATAATCTTAATGATTATTACGATCCAGGTTTGA
>JAUWDC010000327.1 GCA_030608985.1 Desulfobia sp.
CTTCACTGGTAGCACGGCCGGCACGTTTTGCAGCCACGGCAATACCTTTTTGGCGAAGGAGATCAACAGATTTTTCCATGTCTCCTTCTGTTTCAGTAAGGGCTTTTTTGCAATCCATCATACCCGCGTTGGTTTTGTCGCGGAGTGCCTTAACCATTTGACTTGTTATCTTCATAGGGGATACGTTCCTAACGTCTATAATTATAAGAATAAAATATTTATTGTTGTGTTCGGTATTACTCAGCAGCAGGGGATTCAGTAGTAGGAGATTCAGCAGCAGGGGATTCTGTAGCAACCTGCTCTTTGTCTTCATTTGCTGCAGCCATTGCTTCGGCAATGTCCTGGTTAGGTTCAACATCCTCTCCACTGCGAGATTTACCTTCCAGGGCGGCATCTGCCATTTTTGAAGCAACTAAGCGAATAGAGCGGATTGAGTCGTCATTAGCTGGAATAATATAGTCGATGCCATCAGGGTCACAATTGGTATCTGTAATGGCTATTACAGGAATTCCAAGCCTTCGGGCCTCGTCAACAGCAATATTTTCTCTTTTGGGATCAATAATGAAGATAGCACTGGGCAGGCCTTTCATTTCTTTAATACCGCCCAAGGTACGCGTAAGTTTCTTCAGATCTTTTTCCATGCCGAGTGCTTCTTTCTTTTTATACTTGGCAATAGTTCCGTCTTCCACCATAGCTTCAATATTTTTCATGCGGTCAACGGAATGTTTAATGGTCTGAAAGTTGGTTAACATGCCACCAAGCCAGCGATGGTTGACAAAAAACATTCCTGAACGCTCAGCCTCTTCCTTTATGATTTCCTGGGCCTGACGTTTGGTGCCAACAAACAGGATGGAGCCACCTTTGGCAACAGTGTCGGCAACATATTCATATGCCGTATTAAAAAGCGGCAGTGTTTTGTCCAGGTTGATGATATAAATTTTGCTTCTGGCCCCAAAAATATATGGTTTCATTTTTGGATTCCAGCGGCGGGTTTGGTGGCCAAAGTGCATACCGGCAACCAGCATTTCTTTCATTGATACGTGACTCATAAGATTTTCTCCTTGATTTTGGTTGTTCCTCCATCCCATTACCCCAACCCATGTGGGCACCAGAGGGATTTTTCAGGGATGTGCGTATTTAGTAAAGCCAATTCTTTTAACATTCTCTATCGATTTTTGCAAGATTATACCTCTTTTGTTTGAAGATAAAAACCTTGACACCTGGAAGAGAAGTAAGCAAATTGATTCTTGATCTGTAGTAATATCATCAGTTGTCTTTCTTTCCATACATTGTGAAAAAGTATTTAATTATGAGACCAGCAGTTTTTTTAGATAGAGACGGTACAATCAACGAACAGATGGGATATATAAATCATGCGAGTCGTTTCCTTATGTTACCTGGGGCGGTGGCAGCCATTAAAAAACTGAATAATGACAATATTCCAGTTGTTGTGGTGACAAATCAGTCAGGACTTGCCAGAGGCTATTTCCCGGAAACTGTTCTGGAGGAGGTTCACCTGAAGATGGAAAGGGAACTTGCAGAAGGCGGTGCCCATGTGGATGGTATCTATATCTGTCCCCATCATCCAGAAGCAAAAGAGGAAAAGTTTCGGCAGAAGTGTCAGTGCCGGAAACCTAAAAACGGTCTTTTTCTACAGGCTGCTGAGGATCTCCAGATAGATCTGTCAAGGTCGTATGTGGTTGGAGATCGTTGGTCGGATTTGAGAGCAGCAGCGAGTTGTATGGCTAAAGGGATTCTTGTCCTGACGGGATATGGAAGAGGAGATTACGAATATATTGGCCCAACCCAGGAGGTACAGCCTCATTATGTTGCCCAGGATCTCCAGGATGCAGTTGACTGGATTTTAAAAGACCTGGGACATGGCAAATAACTACTATGACATGTAGTCACAACCAAGCATGAAAGTTGATCTCTCACAGAGGCACAGAGCCCACAAAGTTTTTTCTCTGTGCACCCCAAGGGTATTTCTTTCAGGGCATCTCTGCGAACTCTGTGAGAGATTTTCGTGTCAAGATCAAAGGAAAATGAGATTAATCAAAGTCAAAGATTATCTCATTTTTTTTAACCAGACCATAATCTTTGCGGGCAACCTCTTCAAGGTAAGCCGGGTCGGATTTCAGTTTTTCAATCTCGATTTTAAGCTGCTCGTTTTCTGCGGCAAGTTTTAGGTTTTCATTCTGTACAGCCTGTAATTGTTTCTGTACGGTCCGATGATTCATCACACCATTGGATGAAAAAAGAATCCAGCCAGTCACCAGGAGTGTTGCGGCAATGCAGGTAACCAGGAAAAATCGTTTTTCACCTGGGGATAATTTGTTGAGAATTTCAGCTAAGCTCATGTGTCTGGTTATGTATCATTGATGAAGTCGTAAAAACCATAAATTAAACACAGAGTACACAGAGACCACAGAGGTAACTGCTTGTAATAAAAAAGATTTCTCTGCGGTCTCTGTGTGCTCTGTGGTGAGAAAAAGACTTTTTACGGGTTCATCAAATTTGACATTCTTCCTTTTC
>JAUWDC010000220.1 GCA_030608985.1 Desulfobia sp.
CACCGCCATGGCTGGCATTCCAGGACCGTGTCGCCACAATAAGGTTGAAAACTGAACGGGCACTCTGCAGGTCCAGTTCTTCTTTCTGTTTTTTTGTGATAATGATATTCCAGAATAGAGATACGATTACGACAAAAATCCAGATCGCGATGATGATGTAAGAGTATTTTCTTATATAGCCATTTTTTATCAGGCAATCCATAATCATCCCACCTGGAAAATCAGGAGTAAAGTTGATAAATAATCAGTGACACTCATACCATACTACCGCTCTTTTGCATGCAATTAATTGATATTGGTTTTTTCTCCTCTACTCCGTTATGTTAGCAGCGACATACTCGATTATCTGGTCAGGGGTAACAATCGGTCCGATAACTGATCGTAAGGCAATCAGATCGCGCCTCCAGGTGTCGAGCACATGAAAGAACTCAGCAGGCATACCTTTTTCCTTGGCAAATTCCTCGATGGACATATCAATTCGTGTGATCAGATTATCGATATAAAGCGAGAATTGTTGGGTATAGGTCTTTTTTTTATATTGTTTATCGATAATCTCGGTAAACAGTTTTTTCAGGTCTCCATATTTAGGAATCAGGCCGATTGGCGTCCAGATGGTATCAACCTCACCGCGATGCATGAGGGCCATGATACGCATCCATACTTTGGTGTCACGTTTCTCCCCAAGGAGACCGTCCTGCTCTCCAGGGGCGAGAGTTCCGCGGGCGCTTTTATGGAGCCAATAGTTTACCTGGAAGCCACTTGGTAAATTGTCAGGATCAATCTTTGGATTTTCTCCAAAGGCTTTGTAGTGCCTGATATATTGCCCCAGCGGGCCAGGAAAGAATGCTTCATTGGCAAATGGGGATCGCTTTTCACTTCCATCGGCGCCAATTTCAGTGGCAGTTGTTGCAGAACGGATGATCGCTCCATGGACAACAGTATTTATCCAGTCGTGCGTCATGACAATTGTCGGCATGGTTGTATAGTCGCGGCCGCCGTATACTAGGGCACTCAACTTCACTCCACCTGGATTTTCTGTTGCCGGGTTATAATTTTCAAGGGCATTCAGAGAAACAGTAAAACGGGCATTTTTGTGGGAAGCAGGTTTCACTGATTTTGCTGACCACTCTCCTTCGAAATTACACCCCTTTTCCGGTAGTTGTTTCCCCATTCCAACCCAGTAAGGTTTCTGATTACTGATGAGAAGATTTGAGAAGATGACTTCATTATCTGTCCCTTCCAGGATTGTCATGATTTCAGGATCATCATCCCAGTTGACTCCTTCAATGATGCCGAACATACCTTTTTCCGGGTTGATGGCACGCACTTCACCCGATTCGGAATCAATAAATATTTTGGCAAGATCATCGCCGATCAGATGGGATCCGGTCATGGCCGTACCGGTTTTGCCGCAGCCGCTTGGGTAGGCCCCGGCAAAGTAGACCGTTTCATTGCCCACATCAAAACCTGTGATAAACATATGTTCATCAAGCCGCTGGCCAAAGTGGTTGCGTAGGTTATTCATGTTGCCGAAACGATGATTAATCTTTTTGGGGGCAATTGAGTTCCCCGCGTACTGGTTGTTAGTGCTGTAAGAACGAAAACGTTCCACATCCATGTATATCCTTCTGTCCTGAAGATTGGCAGAGACGTTGGTACGGGTCAGTTCACCCGCGCTGTGATAGTTGATAAACATATAGCCTTTTTTCTCAACATCATTTGTGAACTCATCCGGAGTCATCATCCTGTAGAGGAGAAATTCGCTGTGGATGACATAATAGGAGTCGGTAACCTGCAGGGTAGGGTCGGCCACCGGACTACCGACGGGACCTCTGGAAATGAAAGTTACGATCATTTCTTTTCCTGTCATGATGTTGTTGAGGATATTGCGGACTTCCAGTATTCCGGCCCGGTGTTCCACCTTTTTCTGGAGGGAACTTATCTCGGTATCGGAATGAGCAAGGTATTTTGTGTTGGCAGTATCGCGCCCCTGATCATTGGGGCCATCAAAGTGGTACGTATGCCTTTTGGTGGCCAGAGGTAATTCCTCTCTCTTTGTAAGGGCCGCCTGCCGGATGTATTCAATATCCACGTCGGATCCGGTATTGATATATATTGAGGCGGGATCCATACGAATGGCACCGTTGAAGATCGGCCCTATGACCTGTGGGCTGCAGTGAGCCAATTTCTGGTAGTTGTCCTCGTCCATAAGGCCGGCAAGGTAGGTTCGCATCATCTCGAGCCGGAGAGCATCTGTCTTTTTTTTCTTGGATTCTTTTTTTCCGTTCATACTGAGGAGGTCCGGCAAAGGTTAAAGGAAAGAAAACAGGAACTTTATGATATGCGACTATAGCATAATAAGACAGAGAACTAAAGGAGAGGTCAAACTATGAAGGAAAACAGCTGATTCTTCATATGCCGGAGCACCAATGATCAGCCGATTATTTTGCATGGGAACAGGAAGGGGATGATTTACAGCGTTTTCTTTTTTCTGTTTTTCTGGATATGAATTCAATTATCGTAGCAAAAGAAGAGTGCAGGGGGCAAATATTTCTGTTTGCGGCGGCAATGGGATACAGTACATTGCACCGATGGCATTTCACCTCATTTCCAGTAACAGCATGGAGGCTCTGGCAGATCAACTGGCCGGTATGGTCAGAGAGGAGCCACTTCATCCACTGCAGAAAGAAATTATAGTTGTTCAAAGCCAGGGAATGTCGCGATGGCTTTCCATGGAGCTGGCCACTCGCCTTTCTGTCTGGGCCCATGGTGTTTTCCCTTTTCCCAACAACTTCCTGAATGATGTCGTTCGCCTGGTCCTGCCGGATACCAGCGGTCAGCAGCTGTTTAACAGCTCGGCAGCAGTCTGGCAGATTATGAACCTCTTCCATGACCTGCCTGATCTCCCTATTTTCTCACCTGTTCGAAATTATCTTGATGCTCCATTGAAAAGATATCAGCTTGCCAGGGCACTGGCCGATCTTTTTGATCAGTATGCGGTCTATCGACCTGACATGCTCAAAAAATGGGAAGAGGGAACACGTGATGACTGGCAGGCAATCCTCTGGAGACAGCTTATTGAGAAATACACGCTGAAGAACAGGGCGGGCCTGTTTCATGAAATTGTCGAGCGCCTGGCACACGACGACCAGATAGTGTCTCTTCCATCACGGGTGTCCGTCTTCGGGGTGTCCTTATTGCCGCCGTTATATCTTGATGTTTTTCACGCCCTTTCGCAGCATAGTGACATTTATTTTTTCTACCTGAATCCGTGCCGCCACTGGTGGGCGGATATCAAATCCGAAAGGGAAATATTTCAACTCTCACGAAAGTATGGGGAGAAAAAGGAGAGCCTGTACCTGGAAACAGGCAATCCACTGCTGGCCTCCATGGGAGGACTGGGACGGGATTATCTCGCCATGCTGCAGGAGTATGATCTGGAGGAAATTGAATGCTATGTCCCGCCAGCCGGCAGCTGCCTCCTGCATTCAATACAGCATGATGTCCTGGAGCTTTCAGTAGGTGATGACGATCGCCTGTCGGATGATTCTATTATTGTCAATTCATGCCACAGCCCCATGCGCGAAGTGGAGGTCCTGCAGGATCACCTGTTGTCGCTGTTTGAAGAGGGCGAGACATTGGAGCCCCGTGATATAATTGTCATGGCTCCTGATATTGAGCTGTACTCTCCGTTTATTCAGGCTGTTTTTGAATTG
>JAUWDC010000212.1 GCA_030608985.1 Desulfobia sp.
TTTCACTCGAACCCTTGAATCCTTGACCCCTTGAACCCACTTGAGCCACACCGACTCACTTGAAGATTATTCACTTGACTTGCCTTAATTAGCTACAACTAATCGGGAGATGATCCCCTAAAATTAACCCGACTTGGTCCAAATCGGCTTGTAAAAAGGTTTAAGGTTATAATAAAAAAAGAGCCATAGTTAGACTAACTCTTACATTATCTATACTATTATGAAAAGATAAAGTCAAAACATCGCGTAATAAGACGCGGAATAAGAATTAATGGCTCATCCGTCTGAGGCGAAGAATGTTGGATAAGAGCATACTGAAAAACTGTTTGACAGAGTAACTACTCTGCTACTAAGACACAAAGGCATAAAGTACCGAAACCAGTTTTATGCAGGTTTTGGAGTTATCTAAAAAAAATGAGGTAATAATGGCTTTCAGCTTGGCGCTCATCATCGTTTTTGGATTAGGTGCTGATTATCTTTTCAGCCGTATAAAATTGCCCGGTCTTATAGGAATGCTCATTGTTGGGGTTCTCGCAGGCCCTTACATGTTGAATATAATGTCACCGGAAATGATGGATGTTTCAGGCGATTTAAGAAAAATAGCGCTGATCGTGATTCTGCTAAGGGCCGGATTTGAACTACGACGTGATGCTTTGAGACGGGTCGGACGTGCTACCGTTATTATGAGCTCGGTTCCGGCTGTTTTTGAGATCTTAGGAGTTATGCTTGTGGCTCCCAAACTGCTGCATATGACCTACCTAGAAGCTGCCATTCTAGGTTCCATACTGGCTGCGGTATCACCGGCTGTTGTTGTACCCCTGATGATCGACTTTATGGATAAAGGAAGGGGATCCCAGAAGGGAATTCCTACCCTGATATTAGGAGCTTCTTCATTGGATGATGTTTTTGTCATCGTTCTGTTTACCGTATTTTTAGGTATGTACGGCGGAGATCAGACCAACATTTTAATAAAGCTTGGTGAAATTCCAGTCTCCATCGTTCTTGGCATTATCGTTGGAATTGTTCCAGGATATTTTTTATACAAACTTTTTACGAAATATGACTGGCGTCCTCCCAAACGAACAATGCTTGTTATGGGTATTGCCATAGTTCTAACATGGCTGGAAACGGTTTGCGAAAACCATGTGCCCGTGGCAAGCCTTCTGGGGGTCATGGCCATCGGTTTCATCATTTTGGAAAAATCAGAGCCCGTTGCACATATTATCTCCCAGAAACTAAAGAAACTTTGGATATTTGCAGAACTTTTGCTCTTTGTTCTGGTAGGGGCACAGGTAAACATTCATGTGGCCTGGAAAGCAGGTTTGGCCGGCACCTTGGTTATCTTTATAGGACTTGTTTTTAGAAGTGTCGGGACGTATTTATCGCTCTGGGGTACTCCCTTTGATTGGAAAGAAAAACTCTTTTGTGTTGTGTCGTATATTCCCAAAGCAACTGTACAGGCTGCCATCGGAGCGCTTCCCCTTGCTGCCGGCGTTGTCTCCGGCGAAGTTATTCTGGCTGTAGCAGTTTTGTCGATTATCTTAACAGCGCCCATTGGCGCCATCGGCATTGTGATTTTTGGTGAAAAAGTTCTCGATCATGGAGAACTTTCCATATACAAATTCAAGGAACTGCGGGAAAAACTGGCACTTCCCCATGTGGGGGAAAGAGTCAGAAGCAGACATTCCAATAGAATATGGAAAGTGATCGAAGAAAAAGAAGTGTGGCTGGAAGAACCATCTCCCGCCGGTGGTCCTGATGACGCTCCCCGCATGATTCCGGCAGTCTACCTGCGATACTGGGGGGAAGAGACCAGTAATGAAGAGGGCAAAGGCAAGACCCTGTCGTTTTATTACACCCAGCAAGATCCTTCTTTTCAAGAACACTGGGAAATTCTTTATGATTGGTAATGAGAAATCCTGACAAGGCCTTGCAGATAAGACTCTTTTATAAAAATTCAAATTTTGTCTGGTGAAGAAAAACCGATTTTCAGAATACAAAATTTAGAAAGGAGTACATCAATGAAGTGTAAAGTTGTTCAGACAGATCGAGCACCGGCTGCCATTGGACCATATTCCCAGGGCATAGCGGCAGCACCCTGGCTCTTTGTAAGTGGTCAACTCGGAATACAGCCTGAAACCGGTGAGCTGGTAAGCCCTGATTTTGCGCCACAGGCACGCCAGGCCTTGGAAAACCTCCGGCAAATAGTACTGGCCGCAGGAAGCGACCTTAATCAGGTGACGGCTGTCGATGTCTTTGTTACAAATATAGAAGATTTTGCCGAGTTCAATAATATCTACACCGAACATTTCTCCGAACATCGGCCTGCCAGAGCCGTAGTGGAGGTCAGTGCCCTGCCCAAAGGAGCGTGTGTGGAAATCAAGTGTATTGCAGCTTGCAGGCCCAATTAACCCGGACTTCTCATCCCGCTTGAAGCGGAATTCATTTGCAAACATCAGGGATGAAGCCAGATAAATTCTTAATGAGAAATGCGGGCGATACTTTGGAATATTGATAAACAGGCGCATGTATCTGAGGAGGTTTTTTAAAATCATATAAAAAATGTTTTGACAAATAATAATGTATAATTATATACAATTGAACTTAAATAAAGCCATATTAAGTACTATCCGGATTAATCGGCAGAAAATGAAGAGCTAAATGATAAAATATTTGATGGGTGGAAAAAAGTTCGCACGTCTTATAATCAGTTTCTGGGCGATTCTTCTTTTTGCTGCCACAGTTTCAGCCGAGCAAACACCTTCACCTGCGGAAAATCGGGGCACTGTTGAAGCCTCCGCTCCTCAAAAGCCCCTGCCCAGTTATCAACAAACCCTGCAAAAAGCTATTGATATGGTTCTTCTTTTTTTAGAAGCCATATCAAGCGACACGGCTTTGACGACAAGCATTCCTAGGGTAGGGATTTTGAACTCCTCCGGAGTGAACATCAGGCAAGGACCAGGTTTAAATGAAAAAATTGTCGGGAGGATATTGGAAAAAGGGACCGTTGTTAAGGTGCTTAGACTTGAAGGTGACTGGGTCAATGTCAGTTTTCAAGGCGGTATGGGTTGGATAAATAGTAAATATCTCTATGTCGAGTGGTACGCCAACATAGGACAACAAATATTTTCTCCCCTGGAAAAAGCCGATGAGAAGCGTGAAGACATCCGGCTGGAAGAAAAGAAGCAAATAGCCATTGATTTTATTAGAAAGACACGATGGGGGCCCGAAAATAAAAATTATTTTTGGATAAACGACCTTGAAGGTAAAATGATCCTGGAGCCTTTGTATCCACATATAGAGGGTAAAAATTGTATTACTTTCAAAGATCTAAACAGCAAAGAGATTTTCGTTGAATTCATCAGGACCAGCCGTGAAAAGGGGCAAGGTTTTGTTGATCATCATGGTTTGGGGTATGACGATAACAAATCTAATCCAAGGGTATCCTTCGTAAAATTATTCGAGACCTGGGGCTGGGTGGTCGGCACGAGTATTGATTTAGACGATATCGAAGACTATAAAGAGCCTGAAAAAGTTAAGTTATATTTTATTTTACCCTCCATAGATGAGGAACCTCCCATTGATGATGAAGGTCCTGCCAGTCCTCCTTAAAGCGCGGGATGAAGAATTTATAAATGTTTTAACAAACTTAACTATTTAATAATACAGGATTATACTTATATAAAAATGTCAAGCTTAATTACGGTCGGCAGAAAAAGGAGAGCGAAATCATAAGTCATCTTGCGAAAGTAAAAAATGTAGTTCGTCTAACAGTCAGTTTCTGGGCATTTGCTCTTTTTGCT
>JAUWDC010000196.1 GCA_030608985.1 Desulfobia sp.
CAGGCGTTGGGAAAAAAGATATGGGGAGAGCGAAGCGATCAGCCTCTGCATGACAAACAACAAGCAGCCTCACCTCTGCTTGAGACTAAACACCGAAAAATGTGGTCCAGGAACATTCCTGAACGAACTGGAGGCACATGACATTTCAGCCATTCCAGGAAAATTCTCGCCAACAGCTGTCATCCTTCCGAACTACAAAGGGCACATTTCAGCACTTCCCGGTTACTCAGAAGGTCTTTTTTCTGTGCAGGATGAGGGAGCGCAACTTATCCCTTACCTTCTTGCACCGTTTCTCGCTGGAAAATATCTTGATGCCTGTGCCGGTCTTGGTGGCAAAACACTGCACATGGCAAATCTGCTGCCGGATACCTGCTCTCTCACTGCCATTGAGCCGAACAATAACCGTTTTGAATTGCTTCAGCACAATATCGACCGATTGAATGCAACGTTTTCGATAACACCCTTTAAAGGTGATGTGCGTGCATTCAGCCAAAACAGCAATGATCTTTTCCAGGCAATACTTGTTGATGCCCCATGTTCAGGACTTGGCGTTATCCGGAGACACCCGGATATCCGCTGGAACAGAAGCCCGGAAGATCTAATCAAGTACCAGGCCATCCAGACAAGCCTCCTTCATGACGCCTCCCTGCTGCTTGCTCCAGGCGGAACACTTGTCTATGCCACCTGCAGCACCGAAGCGGAAGAAAATGAAGACGTTGTTGATATTTTCCTCAAGGACCATTCCGAATATTCACTTGATTCCCCTCCAGAATTTCCCAAATCAGCACAGAAACTTATAGACAGCCGTGGCTTTTTTCATACACTTCCTACGGAATGGCATGATGGTTTCTTTGCTGAAAGACTAATACGGAATTAATTTAACCACGAAACCACTAAGTTTTTCTTTTTTAGTGTTCTTTCGTGGATTTCGTGGCTAATATCTCTGCTATGGAACCTCAAGTAATTTCTATCCGGGGCGCCCGGATGCATAATCTTCAGAATATCAATGTTGACCTGCCGCGTAACAAACTTGTTGTGTTCACGGGTCTCAGCGGCTCAGGAAAGTCAAGCCTCGCCTTTGACACCCTCTATGCCGAAGGGCAGCGGCGCTATGTAGAATCGCTCTCTACCTATGCCAGACAATTCCTTGGCCAGATGGAAAAACCTGATGTGGACAGCCTGGAAGGTCTCTCTCCTGCCGTTTCCATTGAACAGCGGACAACAAGCAAAAATCCTCGTTCAACAGTAGGAACAATAACCGAGATATACGACCATCTGCGTTTACTTTTTGCCCGGGTAGGTCACCAGTATTGTCCGGAATGTGGCCTGGAAATAGCGCCGCAATCCATTGAAGACATGGTCGACAGTTTGATGGGACATGCGGAAGGCACTAAATGTATCCTTTTGTCGCCAATCGTCGACAGCAGAAAAGGTGAACACATTGACCTGCTGAACCGGCTCCGTAAAGAAGGCTATGTGCGGGTCAGATTAGATGGGGAAATAGTCGGCCTGGACCAGAATATCGTTCTAGCTAAGACGAAACGGCATACTATCGAGGTAGTTATAGATAGAATCATAATAAAAGCCGCGGCAAAGCAGAGGATATCTCAATCTATTGCCACAGCAGTAAAGCTTTCCGAAGGTTTTCTTCTCGTCTTTTTCCCGGACGTCAATTCCGAAAAACTCTTCAGTGAACGGGCAAACTGTCACCAGTGCGGGGTCAGCCTTATTGACCTCTCTCCCCAGCTGTTTTCCTTTAATAACCCAAAAGGGGCTTGCGAAGAGTGTGGTGGTCTGGGCGCCAAACATTTTTTTGATCCAAATCTTGTCATACCTGATCCAAAGCTCTCCCTTCGTCAAGGAGCTATAGCTTCCTGGAGAAACAGGTCCTCTCGCTCCTACTCAAGTCAGCTCCTTGCTGCATTGGCAGAGCACTATGGTTTCAGCCTTGATGCTCCGTTTTATAAATTACCTGCAAAAATACAAAAAATAATCCTGTATGGTACGGGTAAAGAGGCCATCTTTTTCCATTATGTCAGGCGCAGGAGAACTCTAACCTCAGAAACTCCATTTGAGGGAATCCTTCCTCATTTAAACAGACGGTATCATGAAACCAATTCATCTGCTGTCCGTGATGAGTTGAGTACCTATATGGATGAACAGCAATGCCCATCCTGCCAAGGAGCCCGATTGAAACCGGAAGCCCTTGCTGTTCGTGTTGACAAGTGGAATATTCATGATCTCACAACATTGAGTATTGCTCAACTCACTCAGGAACTCCAGGAGATACAGTACAGCCCGCAGGAACAGATTATTTCTGAGCGCATTGTCAAAGAAATACAAGACCGTCTCACCTTTCTTCTGGACGTTGGTTTGGGATATCTTTCTCTTGCACGAACGGCATCGACTCTTTCCGGCGGAGAAGCCCAGAGAATCCGCCTGGCATCCCAGATCGGCTCCCGCCTCGCAGGAGTGCTGTATATCCTTGATGAACCGAGTATCGGGCTGCATCAGCGAGATAATGCCAGGCTTATAAAAACCCTGATAAGCCTGAGAGACATTGGGAACACAGTCATTGTTGTCGAGCACGATACAGATACTATCATGGAAGCAGACCATGTTCTTGATATGGGGCCTGGCGCCGGTGTCCATGGCGGTAAAGTTGTCTATAACGGCTCAGTGGCCGGGCTTGTTGCTGAGGAATCCTCTATTACAGGTGGATTTCTCTGCGGTCGCCTTGAGATTGCGGTTCCAGCAAAAAGACGTCGCCTGAAAGCAAAAAAAGAGTGGATCCAAATCCGTGGTGCCCATATAAATAACCTGAAAAAATTGAATGTGGGCTTTCCCACCGGAGTTATGACATGCGTCACTGGTGTATCAGGCTCAGGAAAAAGCTCCCTGGTTATAGAATGTCTCTTTAAGGGTGTGCGCGATGGGCTGGGAAGAGCCAGGTTGACTTCTCAATCCTATTCGCAGATTAAAGGATTAGAGCACATTGACAAGGTCATTGATATTGACCAGAGCCCAATAGGCCGAACTCCCAGATCTAACCCGGCAACATATACCGGCGTCTTAACCCCTGTCCGGGAACTACTCTCCAGGCTCCCGGAGGCACGGGCACGGGGCTATAAACTTGGCCGATTCAGTTTCAACCTCAAAGGGGGAAGATGCGAAGCCTGTGAGGGCGAAGGTATGATCAAAATTGCCATGCATTTCCTTCCCGACATTTATATTACCTGTGAGTCATGTTATGGCAAACGCTACAATCAGGAAACTCTTGAAATCAAATATCGTGGTAAGAATATTGCGGACATTCTCTCCATGAACGTGGAAGAGGCCCTGTCTTTCTTTAAAAATATTCCCATACTCAAGAGAAGATTACAAACATTGGCGGATGTGGGACTTGGCTATATTTCCCTTGGCCAATCTTCTGTGACCTTGTCCGGGGGAGAAGCTCAGCGTATAAAGCTGTCCCGGGAACTGCAGAAAAGGAGTACGGGCCGAACTTTATACATTCTTGATGAACCAACAACAGGCCTCCATCCCGCAGACATAAAGTATCTGCTTGCGGTTCTTTCCAGGCTGGTTGACAGCGGTAACACTATCGTTATCATTGAACACAATCTTGATGTCATTAAAACCGCAGACTATGTCATTGATCTTGGACCGGAAGGAGGTGACGGTGGAGGAGAAATAATTGCCTGTGGAACTCCGGAAGAGATTGCACAAGCAGAAAGGTCTTTTACGGGTATGTTTTTAAAACAGATCCTCGAATAGCTGATTCGTTAAATGGTTGACGTGTTAATTCGTTAAATGGTATGACTTTACGATTACAATGGCCTCACAGATTCAGACTCGAATCAACCATCTTAAAACTTAACACTTTCAACTTAAAACTTTCATACAAAGGAACCAACAATGGCTGAAGAAAACGAAAATCAAGCTGCCGAGAATACAGAAGCTCCTGTTTTCAGAATGCAGAAAATGTACATTAAGGATCTCTCTTTTGAAAACCCCAATTCTCCTGACATTTACTTGGAGAAACAAGAACC
>JAUWDC010000192.1 GCA_030608985.1 Desulfobia sp.
GGGAGATAAAAACCTCTCAACAATCCTGTGATGACAGAAAAAAACCCTTCTCTCACCGGAGCTTCACCGGTCCAGGCTACCGATCGTATTCAATCTCTTGATGTGTTGAGAGGTTTCGCTATTCTTGGGATCCTGATCATGAAATCGGAAAGGAAACCCGAAAAATATTGATTCCACCGGCATGGAGACTCATGAGTTCTCTACTCCTGTATAGCAGGCCAATGGTGATAATCCCAGCCAGGAGAATACAGACAGGAAGAAGCTGGTCTAGGATGAACGGTATCTTGAGAAGGAAATAGAGGGCTGCCAGACCAATACTCTTTTCGGCCTCGATGAAATCATCAATCCGCTCAAAGAAATCAACCAGGAGATAGACAGCCACAAGAGAGCCCAGAACAAGCAGCATATTGCCGAGGAACTGTTTGATCAGGTAACGGTCAAGAAGAGTCAAGAAGACATCCCCCTGCCTAATCTTGGAATAAATCGCTTTATTTTAAGAAAGATGGCGAGAAAATGGGTCAGCACATCGTCTGTATGTTCCCTGTGCGCATGGTGTAGGAGGTAGATGGTGAAAAGAAATAAAACAATATTTGGCATCCACATGGCCAATCCTACCGGTACTCCCCCCTCGCTTGCCACTTTTGCTGCGGTAATGCAGATGTAATAGGCAACGAAGAAAAAGAGCCCAAGGGGCATGCCAATAGCACGTTGTCCCGGGCGATTGCGCATAGCAAGAGGAATACCCATCAGGGATAGGATAAAACAGCCTCCTGTCAGAACAAGGCGTTTATGATACTCGATCATTCTGGAAATTGATTTTTCTGAATCAGGGTCATGTGTTTTGGCATAGGCAAGGAGTTGTTTCTGACTCATTTCTTTTTTGCCGGAAATAACTCCTTTTTCCCCTCCGGCGACTTTTGAGTTCAGGAGTGAGAGGTTAAGTGTATAATCCCGAAACTGCACAGTTTGACTGATGACTCCCTCTGCCTGATGAATGGAACCGTTGTTAAGCGTGACAGACAGGAGCATATTGTCCGGTTGTCCGGTAAAATTGCCACTGGCTGCAACGATAGTCAGCGGGTTTTCTTTATCCCTGTTGTCAGCAACATAAATTCCCTGCCACTCTCCTGTCTCTTTGTCAATGCCGTCAATATAAAAGACAACATCATTAAGTCCCTCGCTGAATTGTTTTTCGGTGAGTCCCTTGGTGAATTTATCAGTAGCAAGAGAGACCATGAGTTTCTTTATGGCAATATATCCGGCAGGATTGAGCCTGGTTGCTGCATATCCTGTGAGGAGTGTTGTACAGGTAGCAAAAATAATAACAGGAGGAAGCATACGATAGAGGCCAATGCCTGCTGCCTTTATGGCTATCATTTCATTATCGTTTACCATGCGGCTGAAGCAGAGAATAACACCTAGCATACTGGCCATAGGAATGGCAAAGATCAAGAGATTCGGGGTCATGTAAAGGCAGAGACGGATAAAGTCAGGTATGCTGATGCCGAACTGTATAACGAGCTCCAGGAGAGGCAAAAGGCGGCCAAGAAACAGGATAGCACATAAGATGGCCAGGCTCGCCAGGAAGGGAGCGATCATTTCGCTGAGCAAATAGGTATACAGTAATATGGGCATTGCTTAATATGAAATTTTTAAGTTGAAAGTATGTGACTATTCAGCGACATGCCAGGCAAATTGCTGAAACCTCCGAACTGTAACTGTTCAGATGTGCTCCAGATTCGTGCAAGCAGGCCGCCGAATCTATAGCTTATCTATGTGAGGCGGGCTGATCGTGCGAATATGGGGTGCATCTGAACAGTTACATACCTGTTACCTTTTAGTCATGGCATACCCCAGGAAAACGAGGCCGATACCGACAAGGTTGCTCACCAGGATGTAAGTGACTGCTGTTTTATACTCTCCTGCTCTCATAAGCTGGGTTGCCTCGCGGGCAAAAGTCGAAAAGGTGGTGAATCCGCCAAGAAAACCCGTAAAAATAAAGAGGCGCCATTCTCCAACAAGGCGTGCCCCTTCAAACCATGACCAGAGTATTCCGATAAGAAAAGAACCGAGAAGATTAACCGCAAGTGTCCCGTACGGGAAGGATGGAGAAGCGAAGCGCTGGATTCCTATAAAAAGCAGGTATCGAAAAACGGCACCTAATCCTCCGCCGGTCATTATGGCAACTATTTTAAGCATGAGAACATAGAATATAAGGATGCGTGTTTATTTTATTGAGAGTTCCTGATAAAATCTGCTACTTTACCTCAAAAAAACTACCTTAACACTTAATTATTCTATTATGAACCCCATTGTGCAATTGATTGCAGTTGAGACATCAAAGCCAAGCTTGCAGGATAATACTGGTGATCTTGACAGGCTTCGAAAAGCGATAGAACTTTCTTCAGGAATGACTCCGGTTATTCCGTTCTCCTGTATGGCCAGGGTGGCCAAGGATTTCCGGCAGGCCGATTTCAAAGGAACGGCTGTTGTTAATGATATGGGCCATACTATGGAACTCGTCGATTTTCTGAAGGATACGCCCGCATTATTACCTGCCATGGCACTGGACCTGGGGACGACTCACCTGGAAGCCGCCCTCATAAATCTCGTTGACGGAAATATTTTGAGCCGTTCGAATCTGGAGAATCGCCAGATACAGTATGGAGCCGATATTCTCACACGGATTCATTTTGCCGGAAAAGGAAATGGCCTGGACGTCCTGCACAATGAAATAGTATCGACAATAAATCAACTGACTGAAGATCTGGCGCTTCAGGCTGGCGTCACAGCAGATAATATACGTGCATTATCGGTATCCGGCAACACGACAATGGTTCATTTATTTCTTGGCCTTGATCCGTATCATCTCTGCCGGGAACCGTATACGCCCCTTGTCAACTGGCCTGATCTCTGCCTGGCCTCTGATTTGCGTTTAATTATTCATCCGCATGCTCCGGTATGGGTCATGCCCAGTGTGGGAAGTTATTTCGGGGGAGATCTCATTTCAGGGATCCTTGCCAGTGGTCTTGATGAAAAAGAAGAAGTATGCATGCTCATTGATGTGGGGACAAATGCCGAGGTAGTGCTGGGAAATCGGGAGTGGCTGATTGCCTGCGCAGGCGCTGCCGGTCCTGCTCTGGAAGGAGGCATTGCCGCCATGGGGATGCGGGCCGGCCCTGGTGCGATAGAGCGGGTGACAATTGATCCGGAGACTCTGGAGTTGAAGTATAAGACCATTGATGGATCCCCACCTAAAGGAATATGCGGTTCAGGTATCATCGACCTTGTCGCGTCGTTTTATTTATCCCGGATTATTGATATACGAGGGAAATTCAGGGCGGACCGGTGCCCAAGTCGGTTTGTCCAGACAAGCCAGGGCCCGGCATTTGTGGTGGCAACAGAAGAAGAATCAGCAGACGGTAATCCGGTGATATTCGGTCAGGTTGACCTGGATGCCATGATGCGTTCCAAGGCGGCGATGTATTCAATTCTTACAACGTTGACAAACCAGGTCGGTGTGGGATTTGGTGATCTTGATAAAATTTACGTTGCCGGAGCCTTTGGCCGGCACATTGACCCCAAACAGGCGATAACGTTAGGTATGCTTCCTGATCTTCCACTGGAAACATTTGAGCCTATTGGCAACAGCTCCCTAGCGGGCGCTGAACGTGTTTTAATGGAAAAAAAGAGCAGAGATAATTGTCGTAAGCTTATCAATAAAATCACTTACCTGGAGTTAAACGTCAACCAGGAGTTCATGATCCGTTTCTCTGGTTCTCGTTTTATTCCCCATACGGATACGTCATTATTTCCCTCAGTGCCGGTTTTTGACTAAAGTGTTATTGGAAATAGTGCCTAAAGGATATGAGAAAACGTGTAAAAATAGACATAGATTACCGCAAGGATTGTTGATGGGGCTTTAAAGACGTGCGGGCACGTCTCAACGGCATGGCAGCCGGCCAGGAGTTCCATTTTCTCTGTATCGAAAAGATGGCAGAAAAAATGGACAGGGTTGTTGCCCTTGGTGGTGGAGAGATCTTTAATAGAGATGACAGGTCCTATGGAGTTGTCATTTCTGTGCG
>JAUWDC010000218.1 GCA_030608985.1 Desulfobia sp.
GTTTTATAGGCCCATTTATTTATCGCTGCCCTGAATTTCTTCTGCAGTTTATTGTCTTCAACAACCTTCCAGGTACAGTCGACAATGGCTGCTGCAATTTCCTCCTTGGGCACATTGTCTGCAAACTCTACTGTTCCGTCCTCATAGAGTTCAAAGAAATTTTTCAAAGGATCAAGAACGGAATATTCATCCAGGTGATCAACAAATTTCTGTTTTAATTGAACAAGCGGAGATGTCTTGATCTTCTTGTAAACGACCTCGAAATACAGCTCGATAAATTCTTTTAAGGCAGTTTCCAGGTTGGAAAAATAATCCCTGTTTTCACCAACAATAGAAGACTTTTCCTGGGCAGATTCCGACTTGATTACAGATTCGGCATTGAACTGCCCTATATCATATGTAGCGGCATTGGACTGCAGTAAGCCGAGAAGCCTGTTATAATCGTCATCAGAAGGGCTGAACCCCCCGGTTCCCCAGGAATATGAGCCTCCCCTGCGCTCTCCCTGGTGGAGAAAAAGTATGCCGCCGTCATTGTGTCCCTGCAGGTTAACATCAATAAAGCCTGAAAACTTTTTTTGCCTGAGGCGAAAAAAGAGGTCCGGTAGAGAAATATCCGTCGTTTTAAGCTTGGCTTTTACCCGTTGAAAGGAAGGTATCTGACCCCAGAAAAATATCGAACTGGGATCGAGGTAATAGATTGTCACAAGAAAATTTTTCCTGGACAGAGATTGCGTGACAGGTTCCAGACTCTGTGAACTCTGAACTAGTTTTCCATTATCCTGTATTATACTGCGAATGATTTCCTGTTCATCAAAATAAACCAGTATCTCCTTGTCTGCTGACCGACAGTAAAAACATCCCGACCCAATTTCACCCTGTAGATGTTCAATAAACTTATCAAGATAGAGATAATAGCTGTTTAACCCGGTTAAAAATGGTTTTTCTTTTGGGATGAGCATTAACTAACTGGCCCCTGATATTATAATTTAAAAGACTTGATACATACCACAGACTTCGTCAAATCATCGTAACACAGGTGCTGTTTTCCGGACATTTTACTTTAAATTATCACGGAGTCTCGTTCAAGGTTAAGGGTTAAGAACATACCCCTTGTTTCACCGGCACCAACAACCTTAAACCCTGAACTTTGAACCTTTAACCCAGGCTCAACGTCCAATTACGAAGTCTTCGCTTAACTGATCGAATTTTCCGCTGATAAAGAGTTTACAGTCACAAAATCAACACAGCTTTATACGAGGCCTGCACTAAACTTAAAAACAACGTATTGACAGGGGAAAATTAGCGTTAATATTTGGCTTGCTCTCTGCCTCGAATGCTTTTCTCGGCTGAAGCTGCTCCTTGGGTGCGTCTCCCCGGTAGAGCGGCTTTAGCCGAGAAATAATCAGACAAACCATAGTTACAAATTATCTACATTCTATTCAATCAGTCTGCGCATTACATCGTAATCTGAATCAGTAGCAGCTTTAAAGCCGGTAAGCCCCATAGCCTGCAGTACTCTTCCGTCAGAGGACAATTTCAGGAGTGCTGCTAGAATTGCTTCTTTATGTTCCTGCGCCATATATCTATCCACGGAAAAAGCCCAATTAGGTAGCCAAGCCGTCTCGGCAATTGTTTTAATCGATCCAGGCATGATAAACTCATCAGCCTTATGAAGAGCTGATTCACGGATAAAACCTGCATCGACATCACCAATGCTCACTGAAATGATCACATTTTCCTGGCGATTTTCAGCTGCTTCGCTCAAAAGGCAGTCGCGGTCAACATCAAGGCCGTTTTGTTTGAGTGTCAATTTCTGGGACATGAAGCCACCTGCCGAAGCCTTGCTGACTATCATTATCTTTTTCCCCTTAAGGTCAGCGATCTGGGTAATGCCCGAATCGGGACGGGTGATAATAATTCCCCAAAATTTATCACCACCCTTTCCTTTTACTGCCGTGGCAAGAACTTCGTGGGTGTCTGAAACATTAACATAGACCAGAGGATTTTCATAGCCGATACGAATTTTCCCTTGCTGGAGATCCGCCTGGTAGTTGGTAAAATTATCCGTTAACACCGGCTTAATTATATTGCCGGTTTCAAGACTTAGATAGGCAGCCAGAGGCGTAATCATGGCGGTCAGTTTTTCAGGAAAATAACGGGGCAGCATGGAAAGTTTATACTCTTCAGCATTGACAATTCCACTGTTGCAGCAAATCAGAATCAGTATCAGGGAAAAAATTTTCATAGCTTTTCGCATCTGTTTAACTCGTTAATATGAATGTGATTTTAGTCTATAAAAGTATTAGTCTCGTTTACAGACTGTTCAAGACCTGCGGCTTTGCGGACTGGGTTATACTCACTGTCCTGTGCCGTCCTGAACGCCTTAATCTTCAGTGCTTTCAAGACTGGGCTGTCAGCCTTTATTTCCTTTATGGCCTTGACAATTTTTTCCCTGTCCTCAGATGGCATGTTGCGACTGACGGACAGAGCCCAGTTAGGCAACCATGCCGTACTTACCAAAACCTGTATTGCTCCGGCAGGTATCATTTCTCCAACCTGACTGAGCGCGGATTCACGCATAAATCCGGCATCCACATCACCGGTAAATACAGCAAAAGCTACATTTTCCTGTTTATTCTCCGGTGCCACTTCAATAGTGCAGTCCTGTGTGACATATATGTTATTTTCAAGAAATGTAAGCTTCTGAGAAAGATAGCCTCCTGCACTTGTATAGCCGACAATAGATATTTTTTTATTCTTTAAATCTCCAATAAGGCGCAGGGGGCTGTCTGAGGAGGTAACAATGATACCACGAAATTTATCCCCATCTCGTCCCTTTATTGCCATGGCAATAACTTCTTGTTCCTTTGAGGCAAGGACATATATATAGGGATTCTGATAACCAATATCAATGGCTCCACTTGTGAGCTGTTTCAAATATTGGTCAAACGTTGAGGTTATTTTCGGTGTGATCTGCAACCCGGTTTGTTTACTCAGGTGTTCGGCCAACGCCGAAATTCTCTTATTAATCTCTCCAGTGGAATACCTGGGTAGCATAGAGAGTTGATAGCCTGCAGCAAAAGAAAAATGGGCAGTAGCAAGAAAACAAAAGCATATTGCTGCTAAAAAAGTTGTTGGTCGTAACATGGGCTCCTTCCTATTCTTTTTTATGAAACCGGATGAATGCTATGACAGGGATGCTGAATTTATTTCCTAAGCCTGTCCATGGCTGCCTTTATAGAAAAACGCATACGTTCAAAGGCGGTTGCAAGCTCGCGCATTTCACGGGGCCCACGGGGCGTGATGACAAGATCCAACTGGCCGAAACTAATCCGGTTGGCAATATCAGTCAGCTCCCGCATTGGCTTGGCAATTAACTTAGAAAGAAGAAGTAACATGATCAAACCTACAAGAATGACAGCGCCGAAGAGTGAGAGGGTCAAAGGGGAAACCAGAGCATTACGAATGGCGTCATCAACCTCGGAAACATAGACACCAACGTGCACCTCACTTTCGGTATCAGGGATGAAAGCCACCTGGTCGACAAGTTTCTGACCACCTACCACAATTCTGACATGTTTTCCATCCATGCCGGGGAGGAGTTTGTTCTGAGCAAGAACATCCTTCGGGAAACCTTGTTTTTTAACTTGCTCCACAAATTGGCTGTCAAACCGGTTCAGATCACTGAAAAAACCGGCAATAACGATACCTTTTTTATTTACA
>JAUWDC010000066.1 GCA_030608985.1 Desulfobia sp.
GGTTCTGGCTCGCCAGAGAGAGTTCTGATTCTGCTTTGTATAAACGTTCTGAAAGGAATGACGCGAGTATTGCTACTAGGAAGAAGGTAAGCCCTGGGATGGAAAAAAGCTGCATAGCTACCTGGAGAGTGGGGATATTGGATTGAAAGGTAGGGATAAGACGATCAAGGTATCCCAGGTATTCTGCGGTAAGAATCGATCCATAACAGAGGCTCGATACGGCGGCTATCAGTAAGGCACCTCTTCTGAAGAGAAGTATTGCTCCACTGATAATTGGAAAGAAATAAATCATCAGAAAGACAGATTGGCTGCTGTGGGTATAGATAATCAGGCAGCTTGCAAGCAGAACGTCAGTAATGACTTGAAAGTACGCAAAAGGTCTGAAGCAAAAAATACGATTAAGAATAAGTGCTGATAAAATTGTAAAAAGATAGATGGCAACAATAAAATAAAGAACGTAGTGAAGAGGGGGAAGAATCAGCTGGTGCTCCTGGGTCTCTAGTAAAGTGGTGAGGCCTAAGAGTACTGTAAGAACTACGACACGGAGAAAAAGAACCCAGCCCAGCTGGCGCTTGAGATGTATATCAGCAATGGTTGCGGATGAACCTGCTTTACAAAAATTTAAAAAGGACATGAAAGGCTTAATTGATGTTATATTTTTTTATTTTATAGCGTAGGGATCGGAAACTTATTTTTAACAACTCTGCAGCCTTCATTTTTGACTGATTCGCCCGGACAAGAGCCAATTCAATCATTTCTTTTTCGAGATTTATAATGACCTTTTCCAATCCCTGTTCAAACAAATCTTCTTCTGGGACGGTGGTCGACTTCGTACCTGAAAGAGGCGTTTGTAATTGAGGAGAATCAATTTCCACCGGGCTTTCGTCGGCTTTACGATGGGCATCTGCCAGGGTAAGGCTTTCCGGAAGAATAAGGTTTGAAGTTGATAAAGCGACGCCTCGTTCGATAATATTTTCCAACTCCCTGACATTCCCTGGGAAATCATAATTCATCAGAACTTCCATGGCATAGGAAGAAAGCTGAGGGACTTCTTTGTTAAATGTCTGGGCATATTTTTCCAAGAAATGTTGCGTCAGCAGAGGGACATCTCCTTTCCTCTCTCGCAGGGGAGGCATTCGCAGAGGCACGACTGCCAGTCTGTAAAAAAGGTCTTCACGAAAACGCTTGGCAAGTATTTCCTGTTCCAGATCCCGATTTGTCGCAGAAATAATCCGAACATTAACTTTGCGTATTTTAGTATCTCCAACCCTTTTAAATTCACGTTCCTGCAGGAAACGAAGGAGTTTGGTCTGGACCATAAGCGAAAGCTCGCCAATTTCATCCAGGAAAGCCGTACCGTTATCAGCCAACTCCAACAGGCCAAGTTTATTGGTTGTAGCACCGGTAAAAGATCCTTTGATATGGCCAAACAATTCACTTTCAAACAAGGATTCAGGTATGGCATTGCAGATTATCGGAACAAAATGGTTCCTGGAAGCATTACTGTTTTGATGGATGGCTTGGGCTATAAGCTCTTTACCTGTTCCTGACTCTCCATATATGAGCACATTGGCATGGGTAGGTGCAACCCTGCTGATTTGATCAAAAACATGCTGTATTTCAGGGCTTTCTCCTATGATATTGTGAAATAATGCGGCTGGGGTCTCTTTGTTATTTTCTTCAGAATTTTTTTTGCTTTCAAGCGCAGAATGAATGACTGATTTAATTTCATCAACCTTGAATGGTTTAGTAATATAATCATAGGCACCATGTTTCATAGCCTGAACAGCATCGTCAGGAGAAGCAAAGGCGGTGATTATAATGAAAGGCAATGTCGGCTGAGACTGCTTGATGGTGCTGAGAAGCTCGAGGCCTCCAACGCCGGGCATCCTGATATCTGAAATGACGAGATCAATGGAGTTCTTTTCGATTTTCGAAAGAGCATCCTCACCGTCAACAGCTGTTTCAGTGGTGTACCCTTCCTTGGTAAGAAGAATTTTCAGGAACTCGCGCATGCTGAGTTCGTCATCAACAACAAGTATTGTAGGCGGCATTTTGAGGTATAAGGTAAAAGGTTTAGGGTTTAAGGTATATGCCTAAGGTAGAAGGTTTAGCAGGCCCCTGGTACTTAAAAAATGGTAGCAGTTTTTAGGAGTTATGGCAAGCTTGAGTCGTGGTAACAGCTTGAGGTGACAAATGAAAAAGCGTAAACAAGCAGATTGACACGGATGTTGCGTAAACTTTTTTCCTGGAGATATTTATGGGTAAAAATCTAATAATTATGGGAGTTGTTCTGGTATGCATCGGCTTATTGTGGCCTCTGGTTGTCAAACTTCCCCTAGGAAGACTTCCTGGTGATATTATTATCAGGAAAGAAAATATGAATTTTTATTTTCCCATTACCACTTCTGTTATTATCAGCATCATTGCTTCCATTCTCTTCTGGTTATTCAGGAAATAACATTACCTGGCGCTTCAGAGGTGAGGAAATAAAGTTATAGGAATATCTCTTTTATTAAATTTTCAGTGTATCCTCCAGCATGATCTCAAGTTCGGCTACCATGACCTCATTTACTCCAAGATTGGCAGCTTCCGGAGTGGAGGAAAGATCGAAAATGGCTGGTTCATAGATATCTATTCCAATTTTGTTGCAGCATAGGTCGGAGAGCCTCACAATTGTAAGGGGTATGTTGCTTTGGTCAAAAGTGTCGGAATGATGCTCCTTAATGATTTCGCAATAGCTTTCAGGCAAATTCCATTGTTTTGCCAATTTGTACCCGTACATCGAATGGGTGGAGTCAATTATTCCCAATATAAGATCCATGGGAATCTGAAGATTTTCAACCTGCTTCAAGTGATCAGTGGCTTTGAAAATAGCAAGTATGCCGATATCATGGATTAAACCGGACATGAATGCTTTGTTTACCATATCAGGATATTTGAGTTTTTTGGCAAGCCACTGGGATGCCAAGGCGGTGCCGACAGCATGCTTCCAAAGCTTTCCCAAAAAATGATTGATTTCTTTATCAGCGGCAGAATATCTATTTCGCTCTGAAGCAATCATGACCAGATCAGCTAACTGCTGCCCCCCGAGTCTTACTGCCGCATTCTGAATTGAGTTAACCTGCGCGATCCCCGAATAAAATGGCGAGTTGGCAACACGTAATACCTCACTTGTCAGTGTCTGGTCGCTGCAGATAATTTTTTCGATGTCTTTAACAGCATAATCTTTATTTTTTAAAAGTTTACGCACTTTCAGGGCGACATCGCTGAAAACAGGAAGTGTGAACTCATCGGAGTTTATAACCTGGTCAATCTTCTTGAGAAGGGGTGTATCGTTACTCACTTTATATCTCCAGCTATGCGTTGCAGTTCGGAAAAGGGCCTGGGACTGTCAAGGCGAGGCAGTTGGCGCATGATCTCTTCAAAAGTCGTAGCACCCTGGCTTGCTTTGATAATACCGTCTTCAAGGAGGGTAACGAGACCAGCTGATTCGCAGCTTATTCTTCGTATTTCATAGGAAGATTTTCTAGAAAGCAATGCATCCTTAACAAGCTCATTAAGAACAAGTAATTCAAAAATAGCCACCCGTCCTTTATATCCGGTATACCGGCATTGATTGCATCCCTTTCCCCTTTGAAACGTCACTCCCTGGAACTCTGAGGGTTTATACCCAAGACGTTGGATTTCATGCGGTTCAAGAACATGTTCTTCAGTGCAGTACTTGCAGACCCTGCGTAAAAGCCTCTGGGCAAGAACACTGACAACAGTTGATGAAATCATAAACGCTTCAATGTTCATATTGAGCAGTCGAATAAGACCACCAATACTATCTTCGGTGTGAAAAGTGGTCAGGACCTTGTGCCCCGTAAGGGCAGCCTGGATTGCTGCCTCAGCGGAAAAAACATCGCGAATTTCACCAATAACGATAACGTCCGGGTCCTGCCTGACAATATGCCGTAAGGTTTCCTCGTAGGTGATATTGATTTTCGGGTTTAAGGAACATTGGGCAATACCATCAATAACATACTCCACTGGATCTTCAGCTGTGATGATGCTGATATCTGGTTTGTCGAGATAAGCCAAGGCACTGTACAGGGTAGTTGTTTTGCCTGACCCCGTAGGGCCGGTAATAAGAACAACACCGCTAGCAGCATCTAAGGCATCCTCTCTGAAAGATTGCAGCATCGTCGGAAACATGCCAATGTCTTTCATGTCAAGGAGGATGCCTTGTTTGTTGAGAAGACGGAGAACAATTTTTTCACCATGCAGTGTGGTGTAAATGGAAACACGGATATCTAATGTCCCGTCTTCTGTTTCAAACAGAATCCTGCCGTCCTGATGTCGTCTTTTTTCACTGATGTCTGCACCTGCCATAATCTTAATCCGGCTGATAAGAGGCGCCATGATGTCGAGGGGATATTCCTTAAAAGGGACTAGGACTCCATCGATTCGGTATCTGATCCGTAGACACCTTTTTAAAGGCTCAATGTGGATATCACTGGCTCCTTCTTTGGAGGCATTTAGGAGAAGAGAATTAACCGCTTCAACAGTATCACTTTCACGGTGTTCTTTAATGACCTTTTTTTGGGTATCATATTTTCTGATGATATCCTGGACTATCTTATCACTGGTGAGTGCTGGAATTATTTGCTGGCCAAGGATTTTACTGGCTAGGCTTATCTGTTCATCATTATAATTGCTAGCCCCAAAAGCGACGCAGACGCCATCATCCTCTTCGTATATAGGGACAAAGTTAAGCTTTTGGATTTCTTTGGTGGAAACACGAGAAAAGAGCTTCTTGTCAATTTCACTGTCTTCAGGGTCGACATATGCTACACCATACTGATGGGCAAGCATGGTAAGGAGCTTTTCTTCTGAGATGAAATTTTTCTCAATAAGAATTTCCCCGATCTTTTTCCCTTTATTTTCTTTTTGAATAGTGAGAGCAAGTTCCAGCTCACGCCTTCTGATATAGCCAAGCTCTACCAAGAGTTCTCCCACAGGTGCTTTAACAGCCTTGCCGTGTAATCCTTTTTCTATATCGTCTGGAGTGAGCGATTTCAGGTCGATCAAAACTTCAAGCAAAGTTTTGTTAGTCGTGAGTTTGGCTAACACACGTTGACCGTATTTTAAGTGCTCTTTAGTCAGGTAACTGCCGTCAATAAGAATTTCAGCAAGCTTTAGCCCAACTTGTAATGGATCGTTTTGATTTTTCGCTGTTTTTTTAGAAGAATTGTGGGGCATTATAATCTCGTCCAATGCTTCGATGGTTTTATGTTGTCAGCAAATTGACTTTTTGCATCAAGTTGTACTCAGGGAGGGTAATTAAAATTAACCACTGAGAAATGTAGAAAGTCAATAAATTCTAATTTCCGAATTGTATACAACATACTGTAACTCTCCGGAACAGAAGATTTTTCTGACAGACACTATCTAAATAATAGAATTTTAGAGAAGATTATGTCAATAATGACTTGAAAAAAACCTTACTGAAATGTCAGGAGGAGGGGGGCAATAAGGTATGAATTATCTCCTGAAGTTCTATAAAAGAATGAGATTTGTATATCTGGTTGCGGATTGCTGCCCCATGGTGAACTCCCTTAAAATATTTGCCGGCGTGGTTTTTAATTCCTGCCAGGCCCCAGTCAGTATTACAATTGGCGGCAATAAGATCAAGGTGTCTCTTGAGGGCGATAAGTCTGAAATTAAGGTCTGGTTCAGGGTTGTCCGGCCTGAAAATCCATGGTTGTCCCATGGCGGCTCTTCCGATCATCACGCCATCACAGCCGGTTTCTTCCATCATTTTTCGTCCGTCACGGTATGAAGTAATATCTCCATTACCGATGACTGGAATCGAAACAGCATTTTTTACAGAAGCAATAACCCTCCAATCAGCTTTTCCGGAAAATCCGTCACTCCAGGTACGCCCATGGATTGTAATGGCATCTGCTCCATTATCTTCAGCCATTTTTGCGAATGTCGGCGCGTTGATAGATTTGTGCGTCCACCCCGATCTTATTTTAATTGTAACGGGTTTTTTACCATTCTCCCGAACCTGGCGAATGATATCTGCTGCCAGGTCTGGAGTCTTCATCAAAGCCGAGCCAGCCCCCTTTTTAGTAACCTTTCTTACGGGGCATCCCATGTTTATGTCTATGAAGTCAATCGGCATGTCGGAAAGGAATGCCGCGGCATCTCCCATAACATCGGGTTCGCTGCCAAAAAGCTGGATAGCGATGGGTCGCTCTTCAGGAACTGACTGGATCATATCAATGGTTTTCTGCTGTCGATAGGAAAGGCCGTGGCAGCTGATCATTTCCGAGTACACCAGGCCTGCGCCATACTCTTTGCATAACAGGCGAAAGGGCAGGTCAGTGTATCCGGCGAGCGGAGCTAAAACAAAAGGATTTTCAATGGTTATGGAGTCAATTTTCATATAGGTTTTGAACTAATTTTTATGCTGGAGAGTTGGGGCTGAACATAGTATGATTGCCAGCGTTTTAAGGACTTAATTATCTCACCTGGTTCGCAGAGGCGCAGAGCGAAAAAAATGTTGCTTTTCGAGTTCTGCGAGAAGCATTTTTTTAATAGAATACTATTGGAGCCATGCCATGACATTACAATTAAACCCAAATAACGATCAGCTGTCTACAGAAGAAA
>JAUWDC010000187.1 GCA_030608985.1 Desulfobia sp.
AAGTTTTAAGTTGGCGAAGATGAAAGTTATTAGCTGGAAAACGTGAAACTCCCTGAGTCACTAATGCATGATAATTTAGCGACTCAGGGAACCATGTGAAATTTCATGAAAATAGCCGTAATAGGTCCGGGTGCTCTCGGCACCCTACTCGCCACCAGTCTGGCAGGTGTGGATGACAATGAAGTCTGGCTGCTGGATCACAACCCTGATAGGGCGGCTCAGATAAATAGAAAACTCAGCCTGGATATTGAGGAGCAGAAATTTTCCCTCAATATTCCGGTAACCTCCCAGCCTGATCGTATAGGGATAGCGGAACTCGTTTTTCTCTGTGTCAAATCAATGAATGTGGAGCACGCTCTGCAGAGAGCAACACCGCTTTTTTCTCGAGACACTCTCCTTATCCCTTTTCAGAATGGCATCGGGCACATCGAAGCCATAATCGGTAATTCCATAGCCCGGAATACAGCTTTTGGTGTAACATCCCAGGGAGCAACTCTTATGGCACCGGGTCATGTCCGCCATGGCGGGGCAGGGGTGACAAAAATCGGTTTTATTGATTCAGCAGATAATCAACAGAAAAAACAATTGGAGGCTGCAGCATATTTACTGAGCGCTTCCGGCTTTACAACCACCACCGTTCCCAACATCCTTGACCATATCTGGGCGAAGTTACTCGTTAATATAGGTATAAACGCTTTAACGGTTATTCACAACTGTCCCAACGGCAAATTACTTGAGATACCCGAAGCACGCGAGACTCTGATTGCTGCTGTTCGTGAAGGAGAAAAAGTGGCCCGTGCCCTTGGAATACATATTGAAAATGACCCGGTTGACCTGACTCTCAGTGTATGCCGCACAACAGCGAGCAATATTTCCTCCATGCTTCAGGATGCCCGAAAACAAAAGCCCACCGAAATAGATGCCATCAACGGTGCCCTGGTTGCAAAAGCAGCAGATCTGTCCATTGATGTCCCTGTTAATCAACTGCTAGTAGAAAAAGTAAAACAACGCCAGGCTCATTATCAGTCTTAACTCGTATTGGGTGCAATATAAAAAAAGTTGCCTCATTGATATTAATCCATATCAGTCGTTAAACATACTGGTTGAATATCGAATAACGAACAAGAAATGTCGAATTATGAAGGAAGGATGATCTATTTGATGACCTTTGTCTAAGGAAACATCCGTACTTCGACATTCATTATTCCTTGTTCAATATTCTGCGGTTCAAAAAAGTTAGCCATTTAGTGTTTTGCAACTTTTTCATATTGCACCCCTCGTATTTCTCACCCTGTTTTCAACTGAATGTCTCCTGATATCACCTCATGAATTCTGCCATCGCGGCTTTTTATATGAAGTCGCCCCTCGCTGTCAGGACCAAGAGAAACGCCCTGAACAACTGTACGATCGGATGTGATCCAGGTAAGATTCTTGCCAAGTGTCGCATCATAATTATTCCATTCCTTCAAAATATCCTCAAACCCCTGCTGCTCAAATTGTTTGATGATTGTATCTAATTGAAACAGAATATTCGTCAGCAGTTCACTGCGCAGTATTGTTCCATCAACATGAGGCTGAAGAGATGTCACTTTCTCCTGCAGTTCTTTGGGAAAATATTCAAGAGGAGTCGTGATATTAATACCGATGCCAAGAATGATTAATGGTGATGACAAATTGTGCAGGTTCGCTTCAACGAGGATTCCCCCGCACTTTCTCTTATCGATAAGTAAATCATTTGGCCATTTTATTGCAGGCATAATATGATAGAGGTCTCGCACTGTCCTGCAAAGAGCAACTCCTGCAACCAGGGTAATTTTTGACAAATCGCCTGGCTCCAATGCTGGTCGTAAAATTACCGAAAAATAGAGCCCGCTTCCAACTGGTGAGAGCCAGAATCTCCCCAGCCGTCCTTTCCCTTCCGTCTGACTTTCAGCAAGAACAACGGTTCCTGCCGGCGACCCGGACTTTCCCCTTTCCATGGCACGGCAATTAGTGGAATCGGTTTCAGAAAAATAAACCAGGGGCCGCCCAGCTATCTCACCCTTCTGGATCATAGTTTTCCAATTAACATCATCAACTGTACTTTTATTGATTTTCACAGTCACATCTTGTCCCTCTACGAGGTTGTATGGTAAAAGGTCTCTGCAGCACATGTAACATACATCTTTTTTTGTTTACTATGAAAACTAAGTCACTGTGAAAATTTTATAAAAAACCAAGGAGGACACCATGCCCTATGTCAACATCCGTGTAGCAGGAACATTGTCTACAGAGCAAAAAGAGGAAATCTCACAGGGAGTTACCAAGGTTATTGCCAAGGCGGCCAATAAACCGGAAGATTCCATTCTCATTTTCATTGATGAAGTTCTCCATGAAAATATCGCCAAGGGTGGAAAGCTGCTCCAGAAGCCATCATAAACCACATATTTTCTTCTTCCTTATGCTCGACCATAACTCCGCAAAAAATAGGATACAGGCGCTGATCAATGAAATCCAGCGCCATGACTACCAGTACTATATCCTGGATAATCCGATTATAGCTGACAGTGAATATGATCTGCTATTCAGGGAGTTGCTTGATCTTGAAAAAAAATTCCCGGAGCTTGTCTCTCCAGACTCCCCAAGTCAAAGGGTTGGCGGTGCTCCCCTTGATAAATTTTCATCTGTAGAGCACCGTTTCCCAATGCTCAGCCTGGAAAACGCCTTTAATGACGAGGAACTCCGGGAGTTTCAACAGAGATTACAGAGGTTTCTTCAAGACAGCACTCAATTCCATTATATAGCCGAGCCAAAACTTGATGGGCTGGCGGTGGAACTTGTGTATGAAAAAGGACTGTTTACCAAGGGATCCACCAGGGGAGATGGCCGTACTGGCGAAGACATAACAACCAACCTGAAAACGATCCAGACCATTCCTTTGCGCCTGCATTCCCTTGAACCGCCTGCCCTTTTAGAGGTGCGTGGCGAAGTATTTATCGGCAACAGTGATTTCAAGAAATTAAACGAAGAAAGAATCGCCACTGGAGAGCCTCCCTTTGCCAACCCCAGGAATGCCGCTGCCGGCTCACTACGTCAACTCGACTCTCATTTGACGGCAGGCAGGCCTCTTGACTTTATAGCTTACGCAGTGAGTGATCCATCAACCACTGTGATAGCATCCCAGTCTGAACTTCTCTCTTATCTCCATACTCTTGGTTTCAAAATTAATCCGTATATTGCAGAGTGTCCCAGCATGGATGATGTCATCAACCATTACAACCATCTCCTGGAGATACGGCCTACCCTGCCGTATGAAATCGACGGTATGGTTGTAAAGATCAATTCTTTTCAATTACAGCAACGCCTTGGGGCAAAGGCCCGAAGCCCACGCTGGGCTATTGCCCGTAAATTTCCTGCCTCCCAGGCAACCACCCGCCTGAATAATGTTGAATTTCAGGTGGGCAGAACAGGAGCTGTTACACCGGTGGCCCTTCTTGAGCCAGTGAGTGTCGGTGGGGTGACGGTAAGCCGGGCGACCCTGCATAATGAAGATGAGATTAAACGTAAGGATCTGCGTATTGGTGATACAGTCCTTATCCAGCGGGCTGGAGATGTTATTCCTGAAGTCGTTAAGCCTGTCCTGGATCTTCGTGACGGCAATGAAAAAATTATTACCATGCCTCGCTCCTGTCCGGTCTGCGAACACACTCTTATGCGTGAAGATGGCGAGGCAATAACCCGCTGCCCGAATCCTCATTGCCCCTCGCAAAGGCTTCGCAGCTTAATCCATTTTGCATCTAAGGCAGGTCTGGATATAGAAGGTCTTGGCAAAAAAGCGATGGAGCAGCTCTTTAATGAAAAGGTAATAAAGGACCTGCCGGATATATATTCCGTGACTCCTGGTCAGCTTCAACATCTTGAAGGCTGGGGAGAGAAATCCGCCACGAACGTTATCAAAGCGATTGAAGCAAGTAAAAAAACCAGTCTATCACAGTTTATTGCGGCCTTAGGAATCCGCTACGTAGGTGAAGTCACCTCCAGGCTCCTTGAGCAGAGATTTCAAACTCTGGACAAATTAATGCCCTGTACCCTTGAGGACCTGCTGGCTGTTGAAGGCATAGGTGGTCAGGTTGCAGGGAGTGTGAAAGATTACTTTTCAGACCC
>JAUWDC010000060.1 GCA_030608985.1 Desulfobia sp.
CAAGCAGGCGTGCGAACTATAGTAAATCTATGTAAGTAAGCCTGATCGGATACAGATGAAGTGCTGCTGAACAGTTACATTGATTCAACATGGCGATATATCAATGATTTCTGTCATCATTCCTACTCTTAACGAGGAAAAGGTGCTTGATACGACGTTGAAACACCTCAAGGAGGCCGAGGTGGAAGTTATTGTCTCTGATGGTGGAAGCACTGATCAGACCCTTCGTATCGCCAGGAGCAGGGGACTTCAGGTAATCTCCTCTCCAGCAGGAAGATCCCTCCAGCTAAACAGCGGAGCAGAGGCTTCCAATGGCGATATGCTTCTTTTTCTCCACGCAGACACTTTGCTTCCAGCAGGTTTTACCGACCACGTCATAATGACTCTTGAAACTCCGGGAGTTGCCGCAGGGGCCTTTCGGCTGTCAGTAGATGATAATCGAACTATTTTTCGAATTATAGAAGCCGGGGCCAACCTGAGATCTTCACTGCTCCAGATGCCATATGGCGATCAGGCTCTTTTTATGAAAAGAGAAATATTCCGTAAAGTGGGCGGTTTTCCATCTATTCCGATAATGGAGGACTATTCTCTTGTTTCCTTGTTACGAAAACAAGGTCGAATACAGACTCTTCCTGAACACGTCATCACATCTGCCCGGAGGTGGATTTGCCAGGGGCCGGTCAGGACAACGTTAAAAAATCAATGTATGGTTGCAGGATATTTACTCGGAATTTCGCCCAGGCGCCTTGCCAGGTTTTACCGCGTTAGAAAAAAACTCTGAAATAGCTGGCTGCTGAGGTAACAAATCTGTGCGTAAATCCTCTTCTTTTACAATACGCAAAAGAAATTGAGATGCCTGGTCAAGATAAGGATAAAAAATAGAACGGGTAAAAAAAGGACTGGACCCGGAAATAAATGTAGCAGCACCCAGAAAAACAAGGCAGCAGACAAACACACCCTTTCCTGCTCCCAAAAGAGCACCAACCAACTGATCAAACCACCCGAGGAGGGATATGCTCATAACTTTTTTGACAACCAGGCCACTTACAATGACACCGCAAAATACAATGATGAAAATAACAAGATATGAGACAAGAAAACCAACCTGCTTGTTGTGTATATAGGGAGAAATGAGGTGGGCATACTCTCCGTAATGACGTCCAGCGACAATAAAACCTAGAACGAGCGAGAGTATTGATGCTATCTGACGTATAAAACCGACCCAGATACCACGGATAAAAAATACCAGCAAAATGATTACGACAAGCCCATCCAGTGTTGACATGTACCACCAGATACCATAAACAGAGCCCTGCTACAAAGAAAAAGTCTATTTATGATTTCCAATATAACATCACTCATAGCAGCTTCCTATGCAGATGGACAACACATTTTAAACAAATGCGTCCTTGCCCGCGTGGACATTCCTTCACTCCTGCGGCATATTGAGGAGAAAGATGAACGGGCATATACGTATCTCGTTGAGGAGGAAAAAATTCAGTTTTCACGCTTCACATTTCCTAAGCGTCGATATGAATGGCTTAGCGGTAGAATTGCCGCAAAATATGCTGCCATTCAACACATCTCGCCCTCCAGTACGAAACCAACAAAAAATCAATGGCAAAATATACAAGTCTGCCAGGATGATCATGGCAAGCCCTATTTGCACTCCTCTGAAAATATTCCCAACCTCCCCCACATTTCTATCTCCCATAGTGAAGGCGTGGCAGTGGGCCTTGCGTCAAACTTCCCGTGTGGAGTTGATATCCAGAAAATAACCGCGGCACTGGAAAGAGTTGAAAGGCGCTTTGTGACCCAGAAAGAAAAAAGCCTCCTTTCTGTCTATACTGAGGAGAGGGAAAAAAGATCGTACCTCGGTGCAATCTGGTCTGCAAAAGAGGCAATAAAAAAAGCATCGACCCTGCGGCCACTTCCCGGCTTTCTGGAAATCTCTCTCCAGGAGATCAGAAAAGAAAACGGGTATCAATTTGAAATGATCTTCAAAAGAGAGAAAAATAAAATAAAGTTACATCATAGGGTCTTTGCTATAATCTATGATACATTCAGCCTTGCATTAACTTTTAACATGAGTGATCGGTCTTGAAAACAAACCATATTGCAAATAATTCTCTCTTTAGGGGCCTGCCGGAAAGTGACCATGAAGAACTTGCCCGAATAGGCGTTAAACAAGATTTCCTCCGCGGTGAGATCATTTTTCATGAAGGGGAAGATGGTGCCGGCTTTTATCTGGTGCAATCCGGCATGGTAAAAATTTACAAGATTTCTTTTGATGGCAAAGAGCAGATTTTACACATACTGGGCCCAGGGGAGCCCTTTGCGGAAGTCGCTCTTTTTGCGGGATCAGCCTACCCGGCAAATGCCATGGCGATTGAAAAAAGCTCCGTTATATTTTTTCCCAGGCAAGCATTCAGTGACCTTATCAGCACCCAACCCTCTCTTGCCTTGAATATGCTAGGGACCCTCTCCCTTCGTCTTCGGCAATTTGCCCATATGGTGGAAGCTCTTTCCCTCAAGGAAGTTCCTGGCAGACTTGCCGCCTATATTTTACTTGAAAACGAAAAACATCAGAAAAACAATGAAATAAAACTACCCATCGCCAAATCCCAGTTAGCCAGTCTACTCGGTACTATACCGGAAACACTCTCCCGTATTCTCGCCAAAATGACCAAACAAGGACTTATCACAGCAACAGGTTCAATGATCTCAATTCTTGATATGGAAGGCCTGCAGGATCTTGCTGATGGGGAGACACGCCTGTCTTGATTGACAGTGTGGTGGAGTTTTAATTTACTGCTCCAAAATAAACTCAAACTCAAGCTTACTTTTTCTAAAATGTTGGAGGATATTTTTTAAACCCTGGAGGTTATCAACCTCAAACGACACATCCCAGGCTGTTGTGTTTGAGGGGATATTGGACAGAGCAATCACATCGACGACCTTCATATCTACTGGGGCAACACTGAGCAGCATAAAGACCCTGTTACGGGAATACTTTTCATTGATAAAGAAATCCTGCGGCTTTTCTACCCTGGTATTTTTTAAATTCCAGCTAACCTCTACCACATCCTCTCTTTGTATTTTCAGTTCTTTTAATCGCCGACACTTCCGGCGATGGACAGAAAGCCCCCGTTCGCTGAGCAGGGCGACCAAATCTTTATCTGAAGGAATAGGATGGCAACAACGAGAAAGCTTGACACAGGCCTGATCAAGCGTGTCAAGGTAGATGCGATTCAGGAATTCCGGTTTCGGCCAGAGTGGGGGGTTGCTCGCAAACAGATTCTTTTTGATTGCATTCAGTAACTCCTTAAGCCTGATTTCACCCTGGCCGACAGCGAGATACAGATCCTCGGTATCTTCTTTCCCAAAAAGTGCTACGACATTTTTGAACTCTTCCTGCTCAACAATTCCATGGGAAACCCCGTATTGGCGCAATTCCTGTTTGACCAGTGACCCACCAACCCTCCTGGCAAGGTTATGACGACGCATCCTAAAAAGACGGGAGAGTTCGGAACGGGCCCGGGGAGATCGACACAATTTCTGAACTTCAGGGTCAAACCGTACAGACCTTTCCTGGGTAAGAATGGCCACTCTATCACCATCCTTCAGCTGGTGATCCATCCCCACCTTTTCCTGGCCAACTTGAGCGGCTGCGCAATGAAGCCCTATTTCAGTATGAACTTTAAAAGCGAAATCCAGCACAATACTTTTGGCTGGCAGGGAAATGAGGTCTCCCCGTGGAGTGTAAGTATAAATATCCCTCGCACCACTTGCAGCAATCATTTCCCGGTAGGAAAGCTCGTCATATGAGCCCAAGATGCCGAGCATCTCCCTGATTTCACTGGCAAAAGTAGAGGGAACAGTCTTAAACGTTAACCACTGTTGAATGATCCCGTTTTTTGCTGAATCCATCATTTCCTGGGTTCTTATTTTAAACAGGAAATTTTGACCTTTGATATTGGCCTTGGCATGTAAGCTCTGGTAACCGGTGGGTTTAGGATTTGCAATAAAATCCCTGATTGTTCTGGGGACAGGCGGGAAGAGATTATTGATAACACCAAGCACTCGGTAACAGCTTTGCACATCATCAACAATCGCGATAATATCCAGTGGATCCTCTATGCTTCGTGATAACACTTTGAGTTGCGTGTCATAATATGCCCCCAGCCCCTTGGCTCGTACCCTTATTTTGGCAGTAATCCAAACATCATCAAATGCCTTCTGCAGCATCTGACGAATTTCACCAACCAGGTCCTGCTCTTCAAGCTTCCGGATAGCAGAGGCCACTTTCAGGCTCTGACGAGGAAACTTATTCATAAGGGCGAGACCATACAATTCCCTTTTCAGACCATACAGTCCCATTACTTCCGCCAATGGAGCATATACAGCCAGCGTCTCATCTGCTACCTTCTGGCGTTTGTGCTTAGGCATAGCAGCCATGGTACGCATATTATGTAAACGATCAGCAAGCTTTACCAGTATAACCTCTACCCTGGAGGCTGCCTGGGAAAAAATCTTTCTGTGAATAACCTTATAAAAACTCTGCCTGTCCCCAGAAAAATCACCGATTTTAGTACAACCATCAACAATTGCGGCAACGTGTTTGCCAAACATCTCTCCAATGAGATGTGGTGTAATCTCCTCAACATCCTCAATGGTATCGTGGAGCATTGCCGCAGCAAGGGTTGCAGGATCACTAACACCGAGTTCCTCCACAAGTATAAGTGCTACATGACAAGGGTGGCTCACATATACCTCTCCAGACTTTCTTTTCTGGTGCTTATGGGCATCCACTGCAAAAGAAAAAGCTTTCCAGAACAAGGCCGCAGGTCCTTCCTGGCCTCCAAGAAATCCCTCCATTTGCTCACAGTAAGAGGATATGTCAAAGGTGTTTGACGCCATCAGGAATAAATAAGGTTGAAAGGAAGAGGGTTAAGAGATACTAATGTTGTAACAGTCCACAGCGGGTAACCAATTTAGTGCCTTATGATACACTTTGTTCAAGCATTCACAAGCGATAACAAACTATATCGAAAAAAAACCGAGAATATAAAGAGAATAATGACACATGTCCTATAAAAAAGGGGTGAGGAGGGGGGCTGCCAAAAGAAAAACACACCGCTCCTCACGATACGCAAGAAAAGAAAAATCTCCGGTTGCTCATGGCCTCCCCACCCTCTCCTGTGGTGAAAATGTAGGTATAGAGTCCCTTCTGGTCGCCTTATTCCACCAAAATATCCCAACCGACGTTAAGGAGATCTCAAGGTCCATAGGTCTACCATCCCATTGTATCCATGACCTTGACACTGTTCTCCGTTCACTCTCTCGGCAGCATCTCGTGAGGACCCACGGAAAGAGAAAATTTTTTTTAAACGGTGAAGTAGTAAAAGAAGGGCTACTGAGCGTTCACCCACGCGGCTTTGGTTTTGTCAAACTTTCTTCAGAAAAGAAAGATGTTGGAAAACAGAAAAACGATATTTTTATTCCGGCACGAAGTATGGCTGACGCCCGGCATGGAGACAGGGTGCTCATTGGTCTCCAGCGTTCCAGTAGTCGGCGTAACCGACTGGAAGGTGCGATAATTGCTATATTAGAGCGATCTGTCCAGCAGATTGTCGGGTTTTATACAGCAGGGCGAAGCACGGGCGTTGTCACTCCGGAAGATGACAGATTCCCTTTCCATATCGTTATTCCCCATGAATTTTCATGTAATGCTCCAAACGGTTCTGCCGTCGTTGTTCGTCTTGAAACCAACAGGAAAGAAAAAAAACAGACACGCCAATTTCAAGGGCCGGCTCTTTTCGGTCGTATTGTCGAAGTATTGGGGAATCCGGACGATCTCAATGTGCAGATGCAAATAGTTGTTAGAAGAGAAGGACTTCCGAGAACATTTTCTCCTGAAGTGCTCAATGAAGCTAATCAGCTAACAGTTCCAGCCACAGCGACTGGGGATCGTACAGACCTTCGTGACATTCTCCATGTCACTATCGATGGAGAAACAGCCCGAGATTTTGATGATGCCGTCTCTGTAATCAAAACCCGAAATGGCTACCGCCTCTATGTGTCTATTGCTGATGTCAGTCATTATGTGAAACCCGGCTCCCCGATTGATAAGGAGGCATATCAACGTGGCACAAGCGTCTACTTCCCCACAGGGGTCCTCCCCATGCTGCCGGAGCAGTTATCAAATGAAATATGCAGCCTGAAGCCAAATGAAAACAGGTACACGTTTACCTGTATTCTTGATTTCGATCGCAGTGGTAAGGTGCACAGAACAAAGTTTTGTAAGAGTATCATCCAAAGTCAACACCGTCTTACCTACACTCTTGTGTGTCAAATCCTCGAGGATAGGGATGCAGAAGCTCGACGCCAACACAAATCGTTGCTCACTCCCTTGAAATGGATGGGAGAGCTGGCAACCCAACTTGAAAAACAACGTCTTGACAGGGGCAGCATTGGCCTTGAGATTCCAGAGTCCATTGTAGAGCTTGACAAGGATGAAAATTCCGTTGTATCGATCCACAAATCTGAACGAAACCAGGCCCATAAAATTATAGAAGAATTTATGCTGGCTGCCAATGAGGCCGTTGCTGCAACTTTTGTCAAGCAACGCCATCCAGCCATTTTCCGTATTCACGAGGCCCCGGATACAATGAAAGCGATGGAATTAAGCCGTCTCCTGCACTCCTTTGGTTTTCATTCCAGAGAGGATGCAGGCACCCTTCAATGGTTTCGCCACCTTTTACAATCAGCCAAAGACACTCCACAGGAATATATTGTCAACAACCTTGTCCTTCGCGTCATGCAACAGGCTCGGTATTCCACTAATAATGTCGGCCATTTTGGCCTCGCTGCCGACAGTTATACCCATTTTAC
>JAUWDC010000144.1 GCA_030608985.1 Desulfobia sp.
AAATGATAGAAATGCCCAGGTTATGGACCAGCTGAAAAAAGACACAGTGTCATGATGGGTGGTCAGCGGTGTATGGCCGGTAGCGACGTACCTGCTTATAATTGTAACTGTATGCAGGATACCAGCGGCAAGTAAAACAAACCGTGCGTATTTTCTAAGTTTTTTGTTCTGTGAAGCGAAAAAAACAAAGTAGAAAATGGTTGCAACGCAATATGTTAAAAAAGTAAGTGTGAAAAGCATTCGAAATTTCTCAGGTTAATCAGTCCGTGAATCTTCTTTCCCTTCGGGAAGAATTGTCTCAAGCGGGATATCATGTCCCAGAACTGATTGTGCATGGTCATGAATTGCTGACCAGTTTTTTTGTCTTACCCAGTCGACTAGGTCCGGATGAAGAAGTTTTTCAAATATAATTTTATTTTCCTCATGTGGTCGTTGCATCGCCAACACTACAGGCCGCAAGCGACCAAGTATCTTCAATAAGAGATCATATTCTAAACCAAATTGTTTCTCAAGCTCCTTGCGAAGCTTTTTTGCAAGGGCCGGGCTTTTGCCGGCTGTTGACACTGAAAGAGAGAAATCTCCTCTCCTGACAGTCGCCGGCAGTATGAAATTACACAGCTTCGGGACATCAGCCACATTGACCAGTAAATTTCGCTCCTCGGCTTCACTGTAAACGGCTTCCTGTATGAGAGGATCATCAGTAGCAGCAATGACCAGAAAAGCTGTTTGTAGATCTCCTGCCTTATAGGGACGCTCTTTCCATATAATTTGTTTCATTTGAACAAGAATTCTTAGTTCCTGCTCAAGTTTTGGGCTGATTACGGTTACTTTTCCTCCGCACTCGAGAAGACCTTGGGTTTTCCTAAGGGCAACTTTGCCACCGCCAATGACCATGCAGGTGCGGTTGCTTATATCAAGGTTAACAGGGAAATACTCCATGAAAAGGCTCTCTTATACCTGCTGAAGAGTCTCGACTCTTATTTTTCCATCCAGGGCTTTCGCAAATTGTTCAGCGTCAGAAGTATCGCCAACAATGGAATTGTAATGCATCGGTATAGCTATTTCGGGTTTGATGTCCAATGCTGCCTGAGCTGCTTCGTCAGCTGTCATAACATACGTGCCTGATACTGGAAGCAGGGCTATGTCCGTTTTGAAGTTTTTCATTTCGGGAATATAATCGGTGTCTCCGGCATGGTATATACGAACTCCTTCAACTGTTATTATAAATCCCAGCCAGCTGTTTTTTTTCGGGTGAAATTTTTTGTTGGTGTTATACGAGGGGACAGCTTCAACAGATATTCCGTTCACCTCACAGGATTCACCTGGCTGCAATGTGATAACAGAGCCCGAAAGTTTTTTGGCAGAATCTGATTCCGTAATGATAGTGGTGGATTCTTGCAGAATTTTTTCTATGTCTTCCAGTGAGCAGTGATCAAAATGATCATGGGTTATCAGGATTATATCTGCTGGTTGATGCTCACCACTCAGTTTGAATGGATCAAAATAAATAACTTGGTTCCCCGCCACAAGGCGATAGCCGTCGTGGCCAAGCCACTCAAGTTTGCCAAGGATAGTATCAACCATTTTCTCCTCCTTTCGTAACAGATGGCTTGGAGCATGCCAGAATCACAATTGTTTCTGGCGATCAATGCCATTTCATTTATATTCTGCCTTAAAAAACATAAGATTTCAAATGATCTACTGAAATTGCCTCGAAAGTATGAAATTTGATGAACCCGCAAAAAGTCGTGATTTGAATTATCGCCACCAGTAATATCCGGTAGTTACCAAAGATTAACGCGGCGTATGAGCGCTTTTCGAAGGTCTCGCAAGCTCGCTATCTGCGAATACGTCAAATTTCAGGCAGACACTATCTATACTCACCCAGATAAACCGGAAAACAAATTAAGGTTTTAGGGATAAGTGCCTTAACAGTAGATTCTAATATTTTGATTTTATAGTAATTCTTTAATTTTTTGCCATAAATAACACGAAAATAACTGATAAGGCACTAAATTTTATAGAGTTCGCAATCTCTAACTATTGAAAGTCCCTGGGAGTACCTTTATATTGCGGGGAACGTAACAATGAATTTCCTCAACACAATAAAGGCGGGGTGAAAAATGGTACAGGGCACGATTTCAGTCACTACAACACGAAAAATGGAACTTGTTGATATTACAGGTTTAATCACTCAGGAATTATTGACAGCGAATGTCAGTGATGGCATCTGTTATCTTTTTAACCCGCATACAACAGCCGCCCTTACAATTAACGAGGGTGCTGATCCGGCTGTCAGGACTGATATTATCAAAGCTATCGGGGAGATAATTCCATTCGATATCAATTACCAGCATTTGGAGGGGAACTCTCCGTCCCATGTACTGGCTTCATTGTTCGGCTGTTCTGAAATGATATTTGTCGAAAAAGGAAGACTCAAGCTGGGAACCTGGCAGAAAGTATTCTTTTGCGAGTTTGATGGACCGAGGAGTCGGAAGATTCATTGGCGTGTTGTCTGAGCCTTATTTCCACCAGCGATCTGCTGTGTAGGTGAGCACTGTATATGGATCGCCGTGGGGTAAAAGAGAAAGGATTATTACTTTTTGACTCCTTTTCTCAGGATCTGTAATTCCCGTTTCCGGATAAAATTCATAATCGTTTCCGCTTCTCGGCTCGTGGGAAAGAAATGAACACCATAAAAGAAAATTTTGTGCCGTTTATTGTATGTACGGCGAATAATTGCGCCTTTTTTTATTGTAAGGGAAAAATCTTTATCCTCGTCCAGTGATGGAAGAACAGAGATTGATTCTATTTTAGTTATATACTTGGAGATTTCTTCATCGATTTTGGTGTATATGAGCATCCCGCTCGAGCTGATATCTTGTATATTAAACTTGCACTTTTTACCGTTATACATGAAAGTAGCACTGCTTCCTGTGGGCAGATCAACCCGATAATGGGATCGGCGTTGAAGCCGGTATATCTTTTTCGGCAATTCCAGGTGCAGATTGTTGCGGGTTGTCGATGTTATGTGGGTGTAGAAGTGATGGGCTACTTTTGACGCATTCTTGAAGGATACCCTTATTTTGGGAGGCGTTCCCGCCCAGTCCTTTGGTTTGGCAATGACACACCCCGCACCGGTGATTTTTTCAAGAATGGTGCCAAAAGATTGGTAGCCTTTATGGGAGAGAGTTATAAAAGTACGCTCTTTTTTCAGGGTGCCCAGGAGTGATTGAATAATGGCAGTAGAAGTTGTGAGCTCATAACCGGCGTCCTTAAGTACCCATCCTGCGGCAGTTTTTTTCTGAAGGTTTTTTTCTGAAGCGCTCATAGAATAATAATATTGAGATAATTCTTATGCAAAATAACGATCATTCCCTATCGACTACAAATGTTCAAGAAATTTGTTTTGGAATGGACAGGGCGACAGATGAACGTTCTCTGGCCGCTTTCCTGCAAATATTTTCTTCTCCAGACTTGCTTGAGACCCTGATCCCCAGGTTAAGTGACGCAGAGATAACCGAGATCTTGGATTTTATAAGTGGTGTTATGCACAAACATTTTTCAGAAAATGAGTACCATCGGCTTTTTCTGAACAAATAAGTTTTTCAAAAACATCTCTAATGTAGCATAAAAAAAGGAAGAAGGTAAAGGTGAGTCAAGAAATTATTAAGGACCTCCGGTCTTATCTGGAATTGTTGAAGCAGGAGTCTGAGCTTTTAGAGGTGAATGTCCCGGTTGACCCCTACCTGGAAATAGCGGAAATTCATCGCCGGGTTATCTCGCGAGGAGGGCCGGCATTACTGTTTACCAACGTCAAGGGAAGCCGCTTTCCTGTTGTGACAAATCTTTTTGGTTCTTCTCGGCGTATGGAACTGGCATTTGGTCACCGTGCCCAGCATTTTGTCGAGGACATGGTCAGATGTGTTGAAACGATAATGCCGCCAAAGCTTAAAACACTCTGGCCAATGCGGAAACTGGTACCCCAGGCATTGCGAATAGGCACCAAGACGATAAAAAAAGGGCCAATTCTGGACTGCTGCGATAAACCGGCACGGCTTACCGAACTCCCCATGCTGACTTCCTGGGAAAGTGATGGCGGTGCTTTCGTAACGCTTCCTCTTGTCTATACCGAGCATCCCGGAGGCCGTGGTCATAATCTGGGGATGTATCGTATTCAGCGTTATGATGATGCTACCACCGGCATACATTGGCAGATACATAAAGGTGGAGGATATCATTACCATGAGGCTGAAATCAGGAATGAATCTCTTCCTATGACTCTTTTTATCGGTGGTCCGCCAGCTCTCATGATGGCAGCAATTGCCCCTTTACCTGAAAATATCCCGGAGTTGATGCTGGCCTCGCTTCTTCTTGGTGAGAAACTTCCCATGAGCAAGGATCCGGCAGGTGGTCATAATTTGGTGGCCTATGCTGAATTTGCGGCAAAGGGGACAGTCCCGCCTCATGTAAGGAGGCCGGAAGGTCCTTTTGGCGATCATTATGGTTATAACTCGTTGACCCATGACTACCCTGTATTCCAGGTAGACCGATTGTATCACAGGAAGGATGCAATATATCCTGCAACGGTGGTCGGTCGGCCGCGACAGGAAGATTTTTTCATAGGGGACTTTTTGCAGGATCTACTTTCTCCCTTATTCCCACTGGTAATGAACGGAGTGAAGCAGTTGAAGACTTTTGGCGAGGCAGGGTTTCATTGCCTTGCAGCCGCTCGGGTAACAGACCGTTATCCCCGTGAAGCCTTTGCTTCGGCTCTGCGTATTTTGGGGGAAGGACAGTTGTCGCTGACTAAATTTCTCCT
>JAUWDC010000061.1 GCA_030608985.1 Desulfobia sp.
AGATAGCGAACGAAGAGAGACCTTCGAGTATTTTATTTGAAAAGTAATATTTTTATTTCTTGTTATTTTTTTACACGAAATAAGCCTGTAAGGTACTAATTTTAAAAGGATAATAGGTAATGAGCACAGGTGGTGATGCAAATAAATCATATGATTTGAGGAAAATGGAAGATATTTTTTCCTGCCTCGAAATTATTACCATGGCTCGTGGTATTGTTTATCCTGTTGATGGGAATCTGGCTGCTCGGTTAGAGAAAGTAAGTAATGCTCTGAGTGCTTTTTCCCTGGTTGTGGATGAGGCTCCATTTCCACCTGCCCAAGGCCTTGGCGGTAGAGAGCAAAAAGCACCTCGCAAGGAGCAATTCTCTCTAGATGCCGGCTATGGAAAAGACTCCGAACCTCTTGATATCCTGTCTGACTTTCCTCAAACAGGACAAGGGAAAAAAGGGGCCGGAGGGAAAGGTTTTGATGATGACGGCATCATTGATATTTTGACTGGTGAAAAAATTCGGTAATATTTCTCAGTGATGTTGAGAGGGAAAGAAAGGAGTATTATTATATGGCAAGAATCATTGTCATCGACGATGAAGAATCGATCCAGGTTTTGTTGAAAAAAATTCTGGAGCGTGCTGGACATAGTATAGAGGTCGCCTCAAACGGAAAAATAGGTCTTGAAATTCAGCAGAAGAATCCTGCAGATCTCATCATAACAGATCTTTTTATGCCGGTAAAAGAAGGGATGGAGACGATAATGGAACTCCATCGCGATTTCCCTGGGGTGAAAATAGTTGCCATGTCGGGCGGTGATCGAAAAGGAAATATGGATTTCCTGGGGATGACGGAAAAACTTGGTGCCCACAGGATATTAAAGAAACCTTTTACTATGAATGACGTCATTGAGGTTGTTGACAGCCTGCTCAAGTAAGCCACGCCTTTACTATTTCTATATTCCTCTCACAGAGGCACAGAGTTCACAAAGGTTTTTTCTCAGTGCTCCCCAAGGGTATTTCTTTCAGGGCATCTCTGCGAGCTCTGTGAGAAACTTTGATGTTTTGTTGTGCCCGCCTGCGGAGATGATGGTTATTTGATCGTTCGAACCAGGCGGCCAAATGCTCCAGGTATGGTGCCGGATGCCCAGAAAACAGTCCCCTGTTTGAAATCACAGAACCAGTAACCGCCAGGATCTCTTTTTTCATTGAGAAAGATGAATGGTTGCTGGTCTGAAAAACAGGGATTCAGGTGAAGACCCCGGCTGTTTTTCTTCGGCTCCATGAGTGAAAGAGCTTCTTCCATGGTAGGCAACCTCCAATCACTGAATCCTGCAAATTTTTGTTCATTAGCCTTTTTGGCATGGCCAACCATTCGTCGAATACTGGTAATATCGTATCCATCAATTTGCCACATAATTCCAGTAATCATGTCGGTAACGGTTAAACCGTCTTTGTTGTCAACGAGATAGTTTGTGAAAGATCCGTCAGGATTGTACTGGCTGTCGAAAAATTTTTTCTCCTTGATGAGGTTGCCGACCTCTGGTTCGTTAATATATTCTGTTGTAGATGACAGGTTTACTTTTTCCAAATCCGGCATCGGCTGGTCAATCGTGGGAAGGTCAATCTGGTCAGCAACAACGTCAAGACCTGTTTTGATGGGGATAATTTTTGAGTCATCGTCAGCATCAACGACATTGTCGATAAGCCATTTTTTAATATCATCAGAAATGGCATATGTTTTATCAAGGCCCATTGTCTTGCCTTGCGAGGCAACAGCGTGGTCGATCAGATCCTGGGGGGCATCTATTTTTGCAAGAACTCTGGCAAATTTAATGCCTCGTTCCATGAGACATAACGTTGCCGGTTGCTCCCAGTTGTCTATGTAGAAATAGTAGAATCGTTCCGAGGCATTACGTACACGATCTTTTCCCCCCCAGCTTTCAAAAATGGCAAAGGTTTCTGCCGGGATAAGATCCCAGTCAATTGATGGCTGCAGATCAGGATTCACTCCTAATTTTTCAAATAGACGCATAACTTCCTCCCTATGTAAACTTGACGAATTCGCAAAAAGCACATTGTGCAGATTAAAATGGTTAAGTTCAAACTTAGAAATTGAACATCTCTTCATAGAGACTTAACCTGAAAGATAGTGTAAAAGAATATATTACCTTTGGTCTAAATTGTAAATAGTAATTATTCTTGGAAGTAAAAATGTCATCAAAAAAACAAAAGCTTAAAACCGAGCCTGGGTTCCCCCTTCCACTGGGAACAACTATAACTCCTGATGGTGTTAATTTCTCTGTTTTTTCCAGACATGCCGAACAGGTAGCACTCCTCCTCTTTCAACCGGGTACTGGACCAAAATATGCTGAGATCAATCTTAACCCTACAATCAACAGAACAGGCGATGTCTGGCATATTCAGATATGCGACAAGGATACCAGCAGTCTTCGATATGGCTATAGGATGCAGGGTCCATGCGAACCCGAAGGGAGTGGCCATTTTTTCCAGAAAGATGCAATCCTTCTTGATCCATATGCAAAGGCCTTGACTGGCGGGACTCATTGGGGAGAGTGGTATACGCGCCCAGGAAGGAAAACAGCAGAGAGCAGATTTTTGCGGCGATGCTGTATTGTAGATGACCATTTTGACTGGGAGGGAGACCGCCCTCTTAATATTCCGTTGCGAGAATCGGTAATATATGAGTTGCATGTTCGCGGCTTTACCTGCCACCCCAGTTCTCAAGTTGATCAACCAGGGACATATGAGGGCCTTGTCAGTAAAATTCCTTACTTGAAGAAGTTAGGGATAACAGCTGTTGAACTCATGCCGGTGACCGAATTTTATGAAAATGAAAATACACGCCATGATCCGGTAACGGGTAAGCGTCTGAAGAACTTCTGGGGATATAGTCCCCTGGCCTTTTTTGCTCCAAAGGCATCATATGCAGTCAACGGTATCAACGGTGATCAAGTCAGGGAATTCAAGGAAATGGTCAAAGCCCTGCACAAGGCAGGGATTGAGGTGATCCTTGATATTGTCTTTAATCATACGGCTGAAGGAGGTCTGGATGGCCCGGTATATAGTTTCCGGGGTATCGATAACACTATTTACTATCTCCTGGGACAGGAAAAAGAGTATCTGAATTTTTCAGGATGCGGCAATACGCTTAACTGTAATCATCCACTTGTGCGTAATATGATTATGGACTGTCTTCGTTACTGGGTTATCGAGATGCATGTTGATGGCTTTCGATTCGATCTGGCATCAATTCTGGGAAGGGATTCCAGGGGAGAGGTATTGCAGAACCCACCGGTTGTTGAGCAGATTGCTGAAGATCCTGTTCTTGCCAGTACAAAAATTATAGCTGAAGCCTGGGATGCTGCAGGTCTGTATCAGGTGGGGAACTTCTCAGAGCATGCCCGGTGGGCGGAATGGAACGGCAGGTTCCGGGATGATATTCGGGCTTTTATGTGCGGGCATGAAGGCATGGTTCCTGCTCTTGCCACCCGCATTGCCGGCAGTGCCGATCTTTACCAGAAAGGGGACCTCCGCCCTTATAACAGTATTAACTTCGTCACGAGTCATGACGGCTTCACCCTATATGATCTGGTGAGTTATAATGAAAAACATAATTTCCGCAATGGAGAAGAGAGTCGTGATGGCGACAACCACAATATCAGCTGGAACAGTGGTGTTGAAGGGGATACGACGGATAATGATGTAATACGTTTGCGTTTTCAGCGCATGAAAACCATGGCTGTCCTGCTCTTTCTCTCCCAGGGAACACCAATGTTTCTTGCCGGGGATGAATTTGGCCGCAGCCAACGGGGCAACAATAATGCCTATTGCCAGGACAATGAAATAAGCTGGGTTGACTGGCAATTGGCAGAACAGAACAGCGGCCTGCTCCGTTTTTTCCGTTTATTGATCCGGTTGCGGAAAGAGAATGGTGTATTCAGGAGAGAAGATTTTTTCTCTGAACCTGATGGTGATGGCATAGCGGAAATTCTGTGGCAGTCTCACCAGCCAGGTGAGCAGGATTGGTCGGCAGGCTGCAAATCATTGGCTTTTCTTCTGAAGGGGTGTGTGAGCGGGCAGGAGAGGAAAGGGGATGACTTTTTTGTTATGGTCAACAGTAATGATAGCCCAGAGACATTTACTCTCCCTCAGCCGGAAAAGGATTATCGATGGCTTCAGGTTATTGATACTGCCCAGGCGTCGCCAAATGATATTCTTGAGGTATCTGGCCAGATTACTGTCAGGGCCTCAGAATTGACTGTCGCATCCATGGCGGCAGTTGTCCTGAAAAGGGAAAAAATATGAAAAAGATTCTGTTGACCGGAGATTCTCTCATTGAATTTTTTGACTGGCAGTCTCGTTGCCCTCAGTTTGATATTGCCAATGAAGGGATTGCCGGAGAAACTGTACGCGGCCTGCTGTATGGTTTGCCCTCTCTTGAAGCCAGGGTGGAGGTTCCTGATGCTGTTGTTCTCATGATTGGAACAAATAACCTGGCAATGGATGATTATGCATTTCTCGGAGATTATCAGGAGATTATAGAGAAATTCCAGCAATGGTATCCTGATGCCCGGGTGGCTATTACAAGTCTGCTCCCTTTATATCTTCCATGGCTGGCTCCTGATGCTGTGCAACGTCTCAACGAGAGTTTGCAACAGATAGCTGAAAAGCGTGGGGTGGATTTTCTTGATGTGTTTTCGCAGTTCCGGGCTGCAGGGAGAGAAGAAAGAGATCTTTTTCTCGAAGATGGTGTGCATTTAAGTGATGCCGGATATGCTGTGTGGTCACGTGTCATGGAAAAGTATTTTAAAGAGATTTTTACATGATCTTGCCTAGTTAGTTTGCTTGCTATTTGCTGGGCAGGATGATACTGTTTGAAGGTTTATGAAACATTTTTGGCCGAAATATTCGGCTTGATGTCGAATTACTGCTAAAAACACCGGAATGTAAATGTTTGGCATTGTTTCATAGTCGTGCAAGCAGGCCGCTGAGTCTATAGCTGGCTATGTGAAGTGGCCTGATCGTGCGATTATGGGACAATGCCGAATATTTACCTTTTTTTGATGCTCTGTTGCAACTGGAGGAACGTTATTATGTATGTGAAGATAGATAAAGATGCATTTGAAGCAGTAATGTTGACCCAAAAACTTAAAATTGTTGGAAAGGTGTATATGCTGCCGCAGGAGCGGCTTACCGATTTCATGTTATCTTCCAGTGCGACAGCATACCTTCCGGTTACCGATGCCACGATTTATAATCTTGACAGCGGTGCGCTTATTGCTAAAACATCCTTTCTCAGCCTCAGCAAACACGAGGTAACCGCCATTTTCCCTGCTGCCGACCTGGTAGAATAAGTGCCGGAGATTCCTTTCCATTAATAAAATCATGCCGGACAAGCACGTCAGCCAGGAGCAGGAGTTAGCCGAAATCACAACTCTGTATGAGGTGACAAAGGTACTTGCTTCATCAGATGATCTTCGTGACTGCCTGAACAGGATTATGAAAATCCTGGCGGACCGCAAGGGAATGAATCACGGTACGGTCAGCATTGTAAACACAACAACAGGTCATCTTGAAATTGAAGTGGCCTACGGTATGACATCCGAGGCCAAAAAAAGAGGGAAATATCAGGTTGGAGAAGGAATAACAGGACGCGTTGTTGCCAGTGGATCCCCGATTGTAGTCCCCCAGATAAGTGAAGAGCCCTTATTTTTGAACCGAACAAAATCCCGCGGTAATATAGAGAAGAAGATGGTCTCATTTATCTGCGTTCCTATCAAGCGTGGTCAGCGGTCGATAGGTGCTTTGAGTATTGATCGGGAATACCGGAAAGGTATTGATTACGATCAGGATATTCAATTCCTGTCGGTTATCAGTGGGCTGATTGCCCAGGCTGTTACGCGGATCATGGCGGTGAACGAGGAGAAAAAGAGGCTTGAGCAGGAAAATAGTTTTCTCAAACGTGAATTGGGGCAGAAATACCAGATTGATAACATTATAAGTAACAGCAGCCGGATGCAGGAGGTGCTGGAAATGGTGCACCGGGTGGCAGATAGTAATGCCACGGTGCTGCTTCGCGGCGAGTCCGGTACCGGAAAGACTCTGGTTGCAAAAGCTATCCATTACGGAAGTAAACGAGTAAAGGCTCCTTTTGTGGCAGTAAACTGTTCTGCTTTGCCGGAAACGCTGCTGGAGAGTGAACTCTTTGGGTATGAGAAAGGCGCATTTACAGGGGCCCATGCCCCTAAGAAAGGACGTTTCGAGCAGGCTGAGGGGGGGACACTTTTTCTCGATGAAATTGGCGATTTGAGTCAGTCTGTGCAGGTCAAACTGCTTAATGTAATACAGGAAAGGGAGTTTCAGAGGCTGGGTGGTGTCAAACCGACCAAGTGTAATGTCCGGCTGGTTACTGCAACGAATAAGGATCTGGAAAAAGCTGTTTCTGATGGCAGTTTCAGGGAAGATTTTTATTACCGGCTGAATGTCTTTCCTGTGTACTTGCCGCCGTTGCGGAAGAGGCAGACAGATATACTGCTCCTCGCGGAACACTTCCTCAAAGAATTCTGCCGGGAGAATGGGAAAAATATATCACGAATTTCTACCCCTGCTATAGATTTGCTCATGCAGTATCATTGGCCCGGGAATGTCCGTGAGTTACAGAATTGTCTTGAACGAGCAGTGCTGATTTGTGACGAAGATACGGTCAAAAGCTATCATCTGCCACCTTCACTGCAGAGTGCTGAAAGTGTCAGTGACAGAAACCCGTTATCATTTGCATATGCCGTTGAAAATTTTGAAAAAGAAATGATTATT
>JAUWDC010000315.1 GCA_030608985.1 Desulfobia sp.
ATCAACCGAAACGTGTAGTTTCGCTTATGCCAAGTGTCACTGAAATCGTCTTCGACATAGGTGCTGGAGATTTATTAGTAGGTGCTACTCAATATGCCACATCTCCTCCGGCCGCAGCGGAATTGCCCAGGGTTGGATCCTATAAACATCTTGATGTGGAGAAAATTGTCCGCCTTCAACCTGATCTCTGTCTTGCTGTTCGCGACGGCAACCCTAAACATATTGTTGATAAACTTGTCGCTGTTGGTGTTCCGGTCTTTGTTGTTGATCCGCGAACCCTTGAAGAGATAAAAGAGTCCATTCTCCTCCTTGGCCAAGCCCTGAATGTTGAAGCACAGGCAGAAAAAATGGCTATATCCATGGAAAGAAGACTTTCAAGAATTGACAAGGCAGTGACACTCGCCACAAATAAGCCTAAAGTCTTCTTTCAAATTGATGCTGCTCCTATTATCTCAGCAGGCCTTAATACCTTTATAGACAAGCTTATTACCAGGGCCGGAGGAATCAACCTGGCAAGCGGGACAAAACCCTATCCGCGATATTCCTGGGAAGATATGCTTGGAATGCAGCCGGAGATAGTTATCATCGCCTCCATGGCTGGTGGATATACTGCTGATGAACTCAAAGCCGGATGGCAGAAATGGCCACAGATTCAAGCTGTGAAAAATAACAAACTCTATGTTGTAGATGCCGACCTTTTTGACCGGCCCACACCCAGACTTATAGATGGCCTTGAGCGTTTACTGGAACTCCTGCATCCTGAACTTGAGCATGCTGCCACTTCAGGAAATCACACGCACTGAACATGACATTTTCTCAAAAACTTGCATCAACTATAGTACTTTTAAGCGGGATTCTTGTTGTTTCGTCTCTGTTAGGATTAAGTGCCGGCTCTTCAGGTGGAATATATGAAGTAGTGCAGTTGGTGTTTGGTGGTGAAGGCGATCCTACCCTGGAGGTCATAATCCGACAAATCAGGCTGCCTCGTGTCATCTTGGCAGCAACAGTGGGAGCGAGCCTCTCTCTTGGTGGTCTTGTATTTCAAGCCTTGCTCCGAAACCCATTGGCTGAACCATATATTCTAGGTGTTTCCGGAGGTTCAGCCGTGGGAGCCATTGGAGGAATGCTGCTTGGCTTTTCACTTTTCCCAGGTGTTGCGCTGTCATCGTTTGCCGGTTCCATGCTGACATTGCTTCTTGTGTTAGGCTTGGCAACAGGACCAATGGGGCTCAGAAAGGACTCTCTGCTTCTTGGCGGGGTTATGGTCAATGCCTTTTACAGTGCAGTAATCATCTTTCTCATTTCTCTGTCTCAACAAACTTCACAGATTCATCATATTCTGTTCTGGCTTATGGGAGATTTATCCATGATGAGCTCTGAGCAATGGCCGATATTACTGCCTATTGTTCCCTGTTTTTTAATTATTGCCAGCCAGGCAAGACCAATGAATCTTCTCCTCCTTGGCGAGGAAAGTGCTGCCACCATGGGGGTGGATATTCGCAAAGTGAGACTTCTTTTACTGGCAACAACCTCACTCATGGTCAGTCTGGTTGTCTCTCAATCCGGCCTTGTAGGCTTTGTCGGCCTGACAGTACCTCATATTTTCAGAATGATTTTAGGGTCTGATCATCGCATCCTTATCCCGGCTTCTATTTTAGGAGGCGCTTCCTACCTGATCTGTTGTGATCTCCTGGCCCGTACCATATCTTCTTCCGGCGAAATGCCGGTCGGTATTATTACTGCCCTGGTGGGGGCTCCGCTTTTTATTTTCCTGCTATGGAGGTCACAACGATGAATGCCATTGCGGTTCATGATCTCTGTTTAGCCTTTCGCCAGACACCTATATTGCACAATATTTCCCTGCAGGTTGATCCAGGGGAGTTCTTCATGATTATTGGTCCGAACGGAGCCGGGAAAACAACCCTCCTGAAAGTATTGGCAAACCTTCTCACATGTGATACCGGTAGCATTGAAATTCTTGGAAGGCCGATAGCTGATTACTCCAAGCGTCAACTCGCCCAGGTAACTGCCATGGTGCCTCAACAAGTGGCCACAGATTTCCCTTTTACGGTTGCGGAAACAGTACTCATGGGCCGCTCACCACACTTGGCTCTGCTGGCGATTGAAGGAAAAGAAGATATTGCCATTGCCCGACAGGCTATGGAATTTACTGATATTACCCACCTGGCCGACCGTAAAATAGACCAGATCAGCGGAGGAGAACGGCAGCGGGTCATCATAGCCCGTGCCCTCTGCCAACAGACTCAGATCATTCTTCTTGATGAACCTACTGCAGCCCTTGATCCGTCCCACCAGCTCAAGATCATGGACCTTATGGAACGACTGCGCAAAGAACACCGAGTTACAGTCATCATGGTTTCCCATGATTTAAATCTTGCAGCTATGTATGGCGATCGTCTCTTACTGATTAAAGAAGGGAAAATAGAAAAGACCGGGACACCGGAAGAAGTGCTGACACAGGAACAACTCACAGCCAGCTACTGCTGCACCCTGTTTGTTGATAAAAATCCAGTAACGAAAAAGCCGCGGGTAAACCTGGTTCCTGAATATACGTAATGTTGGAATTGGTCTTTCACATTCCAGAGGACGCGCCTTAATGGCTTTTAAGGCACGACCAACTATTTTGAACCTTAGAAAAATTATTTCCCAGCTTTCAGGTAAACCGACTCCTGCTTGCCGATGTAGTCCCGTGTCAACGGTGCAGCATCGCGTTGTTTGGCCTTATTATGTGACTTTATAATTAAAATGGCACTGGTCCATCGTCATCATCATAATC
>JAUWDC010000092.1 GCA_030608985.1 Desulfobia sp.
CCAGGGAAGGGCAAAGAGATCGACAGTTCCCCATGGCCGGGGAAAAGAGGCATGAACCATGGGCTGACCGAGTTTCTCTTCCCCGTCCAAGGCCTCCACGAGATCGGTTTGGTTGATGATATCGACAAGATGAACAAATTCCGTCGCACCCCAGAAAACCTTGCCGATGCCAACTGTCATCTCCCAAGTATCTGCCAGGTAGAGAAAATTGGCCTCACGAATATCGCCATGGGTGCGTTCACTATCGGCTGAATCCACCCTGAAGAATGGTTTAAAAATGAAACTCGAACCTGAAGAAAGTTCATGATACACTTCGGCATTAACAGCAAAGGAGGCACTATGGTGGCGTTGGTCCGGATAGGCGGGTGACGCAAGAAAACCTCGGCCCTCGAGCGCAATATCCCCGGTGAATTCAGTTGCGCTGGCACAGGGAGGAGAAATGAAGGTCGGGATAATGTAAAAGATGAAAAGAACCAGCAATAAACGGCAAATCACGACATATCCTGTTTGCCAATAGAGGCCCATTGTTACCTGATCCGTTTCAGGCTGTTTTTGTTAAAATCCTGATCAGTAAGACCAGTCTTGAATTGATACTTTGACCAGAGCAGCTGTGTTGACTTGCCGTTCTGGTGGTTCACCATATTCATTTCAGAGGCACGCCAGTATCTGCCAAGATATTGCTGATAGTTTTTGAAGGTCAGGGTTTTCAGGCGGGCGTTTTTGCGGTCATAATATTCTACCTTCCATAGTCGGTATTCGTCCTTGTCGCGCCATGACACCAGACGGGTATATCCTGAATTTTTTTTGTCAATAGGATAGCTTTCTCCAACAAAACAATCGATCCCGTTAAGAGTTTCATCACGCAGATATTTGTATGTGTATTTTTCCACTTCCTGGCTGGCGATATCCTCATAGGCAAATTCACTGCCCATGAATGAGCCTGATTTGTTGCGGGAGCTTATCCGCTTCACCCTTTTCAGGGCAGGAAGATAGAGCCATTGATCGTCATCACCGACTTTATGGGAGAAGGTGAGAAAGGCTGTTCCTTTCACGTCCCGCGGGGTGTCGAACACAGACAAACTTTTGTCCCCATCATTTTCAACTTCAAGGGTTTTGATGCGGATTTTCCTTTTGCTTTCTTTGCCATGTTTATTGCGAAGAGTCATCAGCATTTCAGCTGTGTGATCGGAAAACCCGGTATCTCGACGGTCTGCTGCAATGGCAATGGCCAGGCCCTTTTCCTCTGCGGTTTCGCTGCAGCCTGTTCCAGGAAAGACAAGTATCAAGCTGAGAATTAGCAGAAGTATTTTCAAGAGGCTCCCTCCAGTTTGATGAGAAGTGTTGGAAGAAAGATAAAGTCGAGCAGCAGGGCAAAAACAATGGTTATGGCTGTCATTGACCCCATGTGGGAATTAATCTGAAATCCGGAAAATGACAACACGGAAAATCCGGCAAAGAGAGAGATGGTGGTAATCCAGATTGCCGCCCCTACAGTTTTAAAGGCGTATCGTACAGCATCTTCCGAAGACATGAGATGCTCTTTGCGGGCCCGCTGATACTTGGATAGAAAATGGACAGTGTCATCAACCACAATGCCAAGCGTCATGGCAATCATGACTGATACAGCCAATCCTACCTGTCCGACAAAAAATCCCCAAACCCCAAAGGCCATAAATGCCGGAGCCAGGTTGGGTATGAGACTGATAAGGCCAAGTTTCAGGTTGCGAAGGACAATAATCATGATGAAAGATATCAGGATCAGGGCCAGGACGGAGCCTTTGAGCATGGATTGAATATTTCTTTTGGAAATATGGGAAAAAATAACTGACAAACCTGAACCATAGGTGGCCATGGAGGGGGCGTTGTCCTCCAGCCATTTGCGCCCCTGTGCCTCCAGTTCCAAGACCTCCCTGGTACCGAGGTTGACCAGATTAACAGTCATGCGGGTTGCCGATTTATCAACATTAATTCGATCATTCAAATCCAGGCCAAATGGAAGGTTCATCTCATACAGAAGAAGGTATTGTGCTGCCAGCTCCCTGTTCTTGGGCAAAAGATACATGGAAGGATCATCTCCATGCATATTTTTGTTGAGACGTTTCATAGTGTCGGTGATGGTATAGACATGTCTCACATTGGGCTGTGAGCGAAACCAGTCAGCAAAGGCATCCACGCCCAAAAGATACTCCGGATTGTTAATTCCGCCTTCCTCTCCGGAATCAAGCGCCCAGTCGATAAGGTACATTCCTGTCAGGTTTTCTGAGGAGAAATCAGAGGCTACCCGGAAATCATAACTCTGATCAAAATATTTGATGAATTCATCATTGAGGTCAATTCGTTTTATCCCGGAAGCCATTACTATAATGACGAGCAGCATGAGCCAGAAGATGGGGTGTCGTTTGGCAATAACAAAGTCTCCCAAGCGTACAAAGGGCCTGGAATGATCCCTGTATACAGTGGTCTTTACCGGCAGTACAGCCATGAGGGCAGGAAGAAAAAAAACAGAATAGACAAAGGCCGAAAGAACACCCATGGCAACAATATTGCCTAGATCTCTAAAGGGGGGTGCATCTGAGAAATTCATAGTCATGAAACCGATGGAGGTGGTCAGACTTGTTACAAAAATGGGCTGGAGGTTTATCCGTAATGACTCTGAAATAGCAGCATGCTTTTCTTTACCCTGGTGCATGCCGTGGAACATGGTGACCAGGATATGTATGGAATCTGCCACTGCAAGGGTGAGAATAATTGTCGGGGCGTTAGCCGAGGCCGGAGTCAGTTGCATTCCGAGCCAGCCGGCAAGACCAAGCCCAGTGAGGGTGGACATGACAATGACTATAAGTGTTCCTGATGTGGCAAGAATAGATCGGAGGGATATGAGCAGTATCCCGAGAAGAACAACAAACATTATGGGGATCAGCGACATTATATCCCGTTTCGCGGCCACTTCAAAGGCGTTGTCGATCAGAATGCCGCCTGCCAGATATATATCGAGAAAGGGGTATTTATCCGCCATTTTCTCCATGAGTGCCTGGCTTGCCGCACTTACTTCATTTGTTTCGGCTCTGTTTTTCTCCGGCTTGATAATGTTTATGTTAACGCCGGTTACATGTCCTGAGGGTGATATAAGGCTGTTGACCAGGAGGGGTTCATGAAGAGCCACATATTTGATGGTGTCAATTTGCTCATCTGATAATGCTAAGGCATCATGGACGAGGTTTTCAACAATCAGATCATCTTCTTCTGCTCTGGTGTGCTGGAAATTTGTTACGGAGTCGATTCGGCTTGAATAGGGAATTTGCCAGGCCTCTTCAGTGAGCTCTTCAATGGCAGCCAATGTTTTTCTTTCAAAAACATTGCCGGACATAGGTGCAATTACAAAGAGGACATTGTTAAACTTGGTGTATGTTTCTTCAAGGGCTTCCAGAGCTTGAAGCTGGGGGTTCTCTTCTGAAAAAAACATGCGGGAATCGTTTGAAAACGTCAAAAAACGAATTCCACTTGCTGCCCAGGCGGCACAGAGGAGCAGACCGATGATGATCATCAGGCGGTGTTTTACCACGGTGTGGCTGAGCCACTGTTCCAGTCTGTTCATAGCGCAGCCCGTGTAATGTTGCAGATCACCATGTTCGTCCTAGCGGCATGATAAGAAGGGGAGACTCATTGCGCTGCATCCTGAGCACCCGTTTTACGCCACTATCATCAAATGCCCCTATAACAACAGTACTCAGGCCCAGACTCATTGCCTGTAAAAAAATATTCTGGGCCGCATGACCTGTTTCAATATGGACATAACGCTCTGCCCTTTTACCATATTTCCGGGCCGTACGGCTGTATACTCCAGCCACAACGAGAACAGCAGCCCCGTCTTGTATGCTCTGTTGTTTCAAGGCAACAGCAGACAGCTCTTTTTGCCGGTTACCGTGAATAACCCGCTCCAGTGTATGTTTTTGCGGATGGTAACGATATACTCCCGGATCCAGGCCGTGAACTTGACCCGCAACTATATAGAGCTCCAGAGGGTAAAGAGCACCAGCGGATGGAGCTGTCCGCTTGCCGTCTTTCCTGGTAATTCCCTGGGCTGCCCAGAGGAGCTGAGAAATTTCGCTGAGGAGCAGCGGCTCTTTTGAGTACGTTCGTGTCGATTTTCTGGCCAGCAGTGCTTCTTCAACAGAGATATTTCCCGCAGTTGACGGTTGGGGAAGAATGATAAGAGCAGCTTCTTCAAATGAGGAGACTGTTGGCAAAGGGAAAAAGAAAAAAATTATAAACAGTGCTGAAAATGAAATGACATTTACAGTTTTGCACATAGCTCAGCAACTCTCTTACCCAGTTTGAAGCCGTCCTGGGCTGCTGTTTCATCCGGCTCTTGGCAGCAGGCGACACCATAATGACCGGATGCATCCATGGGATCACCAACGATAATCATACCGTAGATCATCATGCACTGCAGCATAGAGAAGATTGTTGTTTCCTTGCCGCCAGTATGATGGTTCCCTGTGGCAAAGGCTGCACCAACCTTATTTTCCATTTCACGGCGCAGGCTGACAAAATCATCGAATACTTTTTTAAGCTGGGCCGCCATCACTCCAAAATAAACCGGTGAACCGGTAATAATACCGGAGGAATTTCGAAAGTCGTCCTTACTGACGTCCTCTGTTGAGCGGAGAACGGCTTCGGCCCCTGTGGAAGAGACACCTTTGGCGATTTCCTCTGCCAGTTTTTTGGTATTGCCACCTTTTGAATAGTAAAGAATGAGAACCTGCATGGTTTGCCTCCAGCCTTTTTATATGATTGTTTTAGTTGAGCCATCTTCACCAGTTCGATGAATTAAGGATCTCAACTTTCCGGATTGAGTGAACTATTTGTAATGAAGACAATATTTGAGGTTTTTACTCCCTTGAATATCGAACAAGGATTATTATAAGTTCATAAGTTTTGTCGTGATTCGGGAGTAATGGCGTCTGTATCATACAGAAGATGGGTTGCCCCGACAACTCCCAATGGTATGCATAAAAACTGAAAAAAGGGAATTGCCAATATACAGAAGACACCGAGTCCAAATCCTGCCATCAGGGAGAAATCCTGATAAATGATATGCCTTTGATCTTTAAAGGTATATTTTTTCCGGGAAAACACATAGCCGGTAAATTCGATCACAAGAAAAAAGACGGTCCATGTGACAGAAAGGACAGAGTAGAGAAGGGATCCAATAACCGGCAGAATATTGAGGAAGAGGAGGAGAAGCATACCGGCAAGAAACAGGCTTATTTTTTTGGACTCAACAATCAGAACGCGTCCCGAATCCTCAAGGAAAGTTTTAAACACAAAGGGCTCGTCCGAAATTTGTCCGGTCAGCATGTTTTCAGTACGCTCGGAGAGGATATCATTAAACGGAGAGGCTAACAAACTGCCGACAACTGTAAAGGTGAAAAAAACAAGAACCAGGGTAACAATTATTGCGATAGTCATGAACAGGTAATTAAGGAGAAACCAGTACCAGGCATCTCCCTGGGGAAGGTAGCTGCTGACCAGGTCAAAGAAAAAGCCAAGCCCATAATAGATGGTGAGTGAAAAAACAGAGAGGTTGATCGTGAAAGGAATAAGGATATATTTATAGAGTCGTGGGTGTTTTTTGATAAATCGAAAAGCACGAAAAGGATAAAAAAAACCTTGCCGGAATCTGCTTATGGGATTTCTTTTCACAATATGACCGTTATTAAAAGATGAGGCTTACTCTGGTATGTATAGCCTTTGAAGTACAAGAAACGAGACACGCTGTCAATATAACCATCATGATAAATACTATAACCAAACATGCAAG
>JAUWDC010000106.1 GCA_030608985.1 Desulfobia sp.
CGATATCAATTCTTTTGCCGGCGGCTTTGAGCCCAGCAGGATTTGTTATGGTGCATGCTGCATCCAGGGGAAGAGCAATGTTGGCCCCCCCCATGGCTCGTTGAATCTGGCCGATACCAATAATCTTCATTCCATTAGTCGCAGTTGCCGTTGATACATGCAAGAGTGCGATTATAAGTACTAATAGAATACGGTATATTGCAATCATGAAATGATGACACCACAAAGTAGTCTTTTTTGTCAAGGATAATAATTTGTTACGTCAATAAAGATATCATCACACTTGATATCTTTTCAAATATTCTCCTAGGTGAAGTGCTAGATTCTCCCTTGATGCAATCTTGAAAAAAAAGTTTTTAAAAATGTAGTATGCCACATGTATTGAGGAAAAATTATTTTTGGCAGTTGCTTTTAATGTTTTCATTTTGCACAATATAAATACTACATGTGGCCTGTGTGTATCAGCCGGAGATATTTTTATTATATCATATTCTTTTAAGGGGTACATTTTTATGCAGTGGTTTAATAGCCTGACTCTCAGAAAAAAACTATTTACGCTGGTTTCGTTTATTTTAATTTCTTTGATAATTGCCCAACTTCTCGCAATATACACCATTACCAATGTCCAGATTGGCAGCAAGGCCTATAATGGTATTGAAAACAAAATGTCCTATATTGATAAACTGGCGAGAATCAGACTGAACTTTAACCTGCTTAACAGTGTGATACAAACACAGATAATAGAGTTTGATGAAGATGAATTGAGCAGTATAAAAAACACAATGAACGGCATTGACACTGTCCTTGCTGAGATGAAAGCAGAACTGGTTCAAGAAGCGAGCCCTGAAAGTGTCAACTGTCAGAGTTGCCATGTGCTTGACAGCAGTTCTACTGTGTATGCCGCCTATGATGAAATGAATTCTTCATGGGGAACCATGAAGGAAGTTATAAATAACAGGATTGTGCCACTTGTTGCTGATGAAGAGGGCGAAGATGCACTCGAGGTCTTTGAGGATGAATATTTTGATTATTTCTATAGCCTGATGGGCGTCAGTAAGGATGCTGTGGATGAATTGCGTGAGGCATCCAGCCTGATGAAAGAACAGGCAATGAGTGAGGTTAATGCTTTTAAGATTTTCTACATCGTTGGCGGGGTCATTTCAGTTATCCTTGCAGGACTCTTTTCCGTGCTGATTGTGGAGATGATAGTAAGAAAAATAAACGTTATAGTAGAAAATCTGGACGAAAGTGTAAGAACAATAGCCGATGAAGCACGGTCTTTGACAAGTTCCTCCCATGATGTTGCTGATATGGCTGCCGACATGGCTTCTTCCCTGGAAGAAAGCGGGGCATCACTGGAAGAGGTTAATGCCATGACCCAGCAGAACGATACAAATTCTTCACAGGCAGATGTTGACATGAAGAAAAATGTGGAACTCGGTGGGAAAACCCATGAGAGCATAACTGAAATGCAGACATGCATGGATCGTATTAAAGAAGACAGTGATAAGATTGCACATATCATTAGTGATATAGAGTCTATTGCTTTCCAGACCAACCTGTTAGCGCTTAATGCCGCTGTTGAAGCTGCCAGGGCAGGAGAGACTGGGGCCGGCTTTGCTGTTGTTGCGGAAGAGGTGAGGAATCTTGCCCAGAGAACAGCGGAGGCGGCACGAAATTCCCAAGAAATGATAGACAAGGCTATCGACAATGTGAATATAGGAATGCAGCTTTCTGATACTGTGTCTTCCGCTTCCGATGAGGTCACTTCTGCTTCTCGAAACGTGAAAACCCTGGTTGAGGAAATTGCTACTGCCTCCCATGAACAGTCTCTAGGTATTGGCCAGATAAGCCAGGCTGTTTCGGCAATGGATGGTGTCACCCAGCAACTTGTTGCCAACTCTGAAGAAATTGCTGCCGTTGCAGAAACATTTAACAGTAATATCGTAATGTTACGTGGAAATATTACAAGCCTGAGTCATCTTGTGACCGGGGCCCGCAGTGAAACAGGTTACAGGCCGAAAGATAATGAGATGGCAATGCTCCCTGAATAATTATGAAGGTATAGTTTACCTACGCCCCTCATGAAGTGTATTGCAACTGGCGCGTAGTTCCTTCTCCTGCTATGCGTCAGTACGACACCTCCCATATTTCACCTCTACCTCTAGAGGGAATTCTCCATAATGGACACCAATAAGACGATCATCCATGGACACAGTCATCCCTGCCTGATTTTCGGCTGTATTAAAATAGTGGAGACAGTCCTGAACAGATGAATGGCTTTTATACAGCAGGGAGCAGGATGAGAGCAGAGAAGCCGGGATCACAGCGCTGGCATTGTGCTGCAGGGTGATTGTAATCTCAATTGTTCGATCACTTTTTTCATTGAGAAATTCCCTTTCTTGAAGAAGGGTTATCTTCCAGGATGAATGATTCGTGATACGTACCTGCGGTATTCCGTTCCAATTATCAGTCTGCACCATTTCAATAAGATTTTCTCGTAAGGCATCATCAACACCTATCCTTTCGCCTTGATCAAAGAAACCAGTTGAGGCACATTCAATGTATACGTCTGTCGAAGCATAGGTCTCTGGATTTTCATGTGTATACCATTTGATTCCTTCCATTCTTCCCTCCTTTTTAATATCTGCCCAGTTGTTAGATTTTCTGGTCTGTTTATGGACTTGTTAATGTCTATTATGCAGTTATCATAACGGAGGAGGTAGGACAGATACTGTCCTACCAGAAAAAAATGGCATAGAATTAAAGGAAATTACTTTCTTTCATGTTTCCAAAAGAAGAATCTGTGCTTATTGTTTGTAAGTAACATCAGGTAATCAATTGAGTGGAGAGAGACATGAAAATAGTAATTGTGGGTGGTGGGGCCATCGGGCGATTGTTTGCTGCTTTACTCGGACGTGGGGGGCATGAAGTAACTCTGGCCGAACCTCAGAAGGAAGTCGTTGATGCAATAAATCAGCGAGGTGTCGGCATCATGGATGTGGGTGTTGAAGATCCGGATGCAGTTTCCTTTGTTTCAGCAAAAGCCGTCCGGGATCCGACGGAAATTTCTCATTGTGACTGTGTGCTGTTGGCAGTTAAATCCTTTGACACTTTGGCAGCTGTGAAGAGTGTTGCCCACCTGATAGGTCAAGACTCTCCTCTTCTTAGCATTCAGACCGGTCTTGGTAATGTGGAGATGATTGAGAAGGTTGTCCCGAAGCAGGCCATTATTGGCGGATTTACATTTATGTCTGCGGCCTCTCTGGGAGCCGAACGGGTCCGGCATGGAGGAATAGGTAAAACCTACCTTGGTGAACTTGACGGTACTATCTCATCCCGGCTGACGGACATTCATCATGCCTTTACCCAAAGCGGCATTGAAACATCGATGGTCAAGCAGATCATAGGACGATTATGGTGTAAAGTTATAGTATATTCCGCCATCAACCCTGTGTCTGCTATCCTGAAAGTGAAAAATGGATCTCTCGTTTCCAGAATGGAATCAATCACCTTGATGAAAAGACTTATTGACGAAGGAAAAGCAGTTGCAGAAGCCTATGCTATAGATCTGGTGTATCCTGATTTATATGAACTCCTGTTTGATGCCTGTAAACAAAGTGCCAATAATCTTTCTTCCATGCTGCAGGATATACTGAATGCAAAAAGAACGGAAATAGATGCCCAGAACGGTGCTCTGTGCCATTATGGAGAACAGAAAAATATAGCGCTTCCTACTCATCAGACTCTTGTTCAGCTTATCAAGCTGATGGAGCGGTGGGGTGTCAGTGGAGGGCACATATGAAAAGCTGGGACAAGATTTTGATAGGGGTTGATAAGACCAAGACAGCAATGCATGCCGTTAAATATGTTGGAACGATTATACGATCCTTGAAGCCGCCGAAGGTAACATTGCTGTATGTGTATCCAGAACCACCGCCGAATTTTTATCAGACCGGCGGCCTCCTGCCTGATTATGAAGATGAAAAAAAAGCATTGGCCGAAGGTGTATTTTCTGAGAGCCGTGCAATTTTAACAGAATGCAGTATCGATCCTGAAAATATTGACACGGTTACCCGGATGGCTTCAGGGGAGACAATAAGCCAGACTATTCTCGATATCCAGAAGAAGGGTGAATATGGAACAGTGGTTGTCGGAAAACGTGGTGTCTCCCGGGCGGAAGAATTTCTTTTCGGCAGTATTTCAAACGCCCTGGTGCACAGCAGTGGGGATTTTACTGTCTGGGTAGTTGGATAGCAATGCCTATGCGTATTCATACAGCCAATGATTTGCCTGCCAATATTTTGTCAAATCTGCGGAACCATCCTGCCGGCAGAAGCAACCGTACCAAAAATAGGATTTTTTACGATACCTCAAACTTCACAGCGATTGATTATGGCGATATAATTCTTGTCGACAATCGTTATTTTTTGGTAGTTGCCTATACCAAAGAAGGGCGTTTTGGCATTGATGAGCAACCTAAACCGTGGGTGCCCAAGGTGCTTGACCTGGAAAGCGGTGAACGGTTTATTATCAAACTGGTTTTTCATGAACAATATGAGCTTTCAATGGGAGGCCTCAAGGTGCTCTGCTATCGAAATCCTGAAAAGGAGGCCCGCGTTCTGGAACTTGTTCAGGATCATCCCCATAGCATGCATGGGTATAGTGTGGAAGATGAAGCAGGAAACCTCGTCCGTATTCTCGATATTATCAGTGGGAAGCGTCTGGATAAGTATGTGTATAGCAAAAGTAATGACCACCAGGAGTATTTTGAAAACGATTTCCCTGACATACTGGGCAGGTACCTGAAGTCAGTTGAAACGATTTCCATGTTTCATCAGCACGGCTTTAAACATGGTGATATACGGCGTGACCATATCCTGGTAGACTATGATACAGGCTTGTTTCGATGGATTGATTTTGATTATGATTTTTTCCTGCCGGAGCGCCCCTTCGCCTTGGACCTTTTCGGCCTGGGCAATATCCTGCTTTTTCTTATTGGTCGACAGACATTTCGCAGCCGCGATGTGTTAAACTTTCCAGGTATGGGGGAGAAAACGTTAGAAACTATCACCGACCAGGACCTTTCCCTTTTATCCCGGGACCGTATTTTCAATCTACAAAAGCTTTTTCCTTATATCCCGGATGCTCTCAATAATATCCTGCTTCATTTCACAGTTGGTGCGCCGCTTTTCTATGACACTGTTGATGAATTGTATGATGATCTCGCCGCATATTATCAAACCTGCTGATCAGCAAGCCTGGCACCCTTCTAAAAAGGATCAGGGGATCGCCATTTCTTTTTGAAAAGATCAAGCGCCCTGTAATGGGTTAGATCAAGATGAATTGGGGTGATGGAAATCTGGTTTGCCAGGATTGCATTGGAATCACTCTCTTCACTCGTGTCCTGAGAGGGGATGCCGCCGCCAATCCAATAGCGGGTTCTGTTCCAGGGATCAGACACTTCCTTGATGGCATCTTCATAAACTCTGCTTCCCTGGTGGGTAAGGCGTGTACCTTTTATTTCATGTAATGGGAGGTTGGGTACGTTGATGTTGAGAAGACAATC
>JAUWDC010000243.1 GCA_030608985.1 Desulfobia sp.
TCCCGTAGAAGATTATCCTGGTGCTGCACAGCAGATTGCCAGGAACTTGTATGCTATGACCAAGCTGAGAGTTCCTTTTATCTCAATAATCTCAGAAGGTGGGTCAGGCGGTGCCGAGGCAATAGGCTTGTCTGATTTTCGTATGATGTTTTCCCATGGCTATTATTCAGTTATTTCGCCGGAGGGTGCTGCCGCTATTGAAGGTAAAATCCGCGAAGGTAAAAAGATTCCAGGGGAATTGGTGGAAGAATGCGCAGAACGATTGCGTATTACGGCAGAAAATAATCTTGAGCTTGGAACCATTGACCGTGTGGTTGAAGAACCTCTGCTCGGCGCCCGGCGGGAAGATTTTGCTTTTTTCAAGAGGCTGAAATATGAAATGATTCGCGCTACAGATGAGGTGGTGCTGAAAACAAAAAGTTTTCGGGCGTTCAGGGCGTATAACGTCAAGGTTAAAAAAGCTGAAGAAGAAAAACAGGAAGACCACCACGTTGGCATTTCCTGGAGTCTCAGTAATGATGAAGTAAAGCGTCTTCTCCTGCAGCGCTCCAGAAAATATCGGGCTATGGCCAAGGTTGGTTTCAGTGGCGAGGCTACCTCCCTGACAGCTGCTTTTACAAATTTTCAACGCGTGTGGTTGGTGGTCAACAAGCTATACTATGCCATTCGATATGATATTTTGCGTCCTCAGCACAAACAGGTACAGCAGGTGCTTCAAGATGTATCCGGTGAAGGATCCATGCTGCTGAAACATGTGTCGGCGCCCATTGCAGCTGCCTATGATTTTCTTACGACGAAACAGGAAGATAAGCAGATTAAACCTCCTGTAGTGGCCACCCAGCAGACAAATGAATTTCAATATGATGATACCTACACCTCGCCGTTAGCCAATGAGGATAGAACAGTTACCTGTCCTAATTCAGAGAGATATGGGTGTAAAGATCTGTGGGTTCCTGACCTGTATGGTGAATTCTGTGGGGTGTGCGAGACGTGTGGCCATCATTTTCCTTTGGAATACCACTGGTACCTGAAGCAATTGTTTGATCGTGATTCTGTTAAAGAGTTTAACCGAGAAATTACTGCCGGCAATCCTCTGGGTGCCTCCGGTTTTGAAAAACGTCTGCAGGCTGCCAAGGATAAAACAAGAAGAAACAGCGGCATTATTACATTTGAGGGCAGGGTGCAGGGTGTTGAAGTTGTTGTGGCCATGCTTTACAGTGACTTCAGAAATGGCACGGTGGGCTCGGCAGAGGGTGAAAAATTTGTTCTGGCATGCGAACTTGCCAAGTTAAAGCGCAGGCCTTTATTGGCGTATGTCCACACTACTGGTGGCATTCGGATTCAGGAAGGAACATTCGGGGTTGTGCAGATGCCCAAGTGTACTATGGCCGTCCGTGAATATGTTGACTCCGGTGGTCTGTATATTGTCGTGTATGACAACAATTCATATGCTGGTCCTGTGGCAAGTTTTCTCGGTTGTTCATATTACCAGTTTGCCATTCGCTCCAGTCGTATTGGTTTTGCTGGTCCACGGGTTATCAGGGAGACCACGGGGGAAGATATTCCACCGCTCTATCATGGGGCAAGAAATGCTTTGAAACGTGGCCATGTCCAAGGCATATGGGATCGTCGTGATTTTCGACGGACTTTGCATAAGGCGCTGGAGACCATGGGCGGGAGAAAATTGTATTACAGGTAAATGCAGATCTCGTAAATGTAGTTTTAAGTTTTAACTTTTTTATAAATTCTATGTACGATAACGATATAGATTACGATTCAATCCTCAGCCAGTATCGGGAAGATCCCTTTGGGTACGTGGATATCCATACCCGCCAGACAGGCCAGATTCATTTCCATGTAAATATTGATGATGAAGTGGAAGGGCTGACTGGAAAGTGGCGTCATATCAAGGGCACCAAGCTTTTTGAAATCAGTCGTGAAAGAAATAACAAACCGGTGTTTTCCCCGTCGAAAGGTGTCATCTCTTTTATCCGTGATGATCTTGATGGTCAATTTGTCGAAGCAGGTGAGAGGATTATCACCATTCGTTATCCATTAAAGAAAAGGGAGATTATTGATCAGATTCTCCGCAAAGTCCTTTCCCCTTTTGAGGCTCCGGAAAGGGCAAAATATTTTTTCTCTCTGGACATTCAATCTCGAATAGAAAAATTTGGACAGCGATCTGTTTCCATTAATCCAGGGGATGAGGTCCTTACCATGTCGCTGATGAAACGTGACACCCCCGTCTATTATAAGGGTGAGCCTGGGATTATCCATTCTGTTTATTTTAAACCCGGCATGAGTGTTGATCAGGGAGAGCCCTTGCTCGGGATCTGTCCTCCGGAAACATTGCCGCTTATTGAAACTATTATCACCCGTGTCAAGGCTGAGTGGACAGCGTAAGAGTTCACCAGCACCTCATCTTCGCCCGTTTGGACCTTTTCACATAGAGGAGCTATAGCTCAAAGGTTCAAACGAACAAATCTAAGGCACTGGTGCACTCTTACAGTTTTGAATTTTACCAAAAACTTTAGCCTAGCAAATTATTACGAGTGAACAGCGTAACCGGTTTCCCAACTCCTGCATCCGTACATTCCTATATTCAGCAAGAGGAAATTGTTCGGCGATCCAGCTATTTCTCCATTGAGCAGGTCAGAAGTATCTTTCGTTATGGGGCTTCTGTCGCCTCAACCATTCATTATTTTCCTTTTCTCCATCGCGGCATGGAAAAGGCCCGTGAATTTATCGCCGATTGCGAGGAGGCATCCCGATCTTTTCCAAGCGGCAAGGTCATTGCTGCTGAAAAACTGATGGCGGGTAAGGGGCGTTTTCAGCGATCATGGCATGCTCCTTCTGGAGGTATATGGCTGACCCTGGTCCTGGTCAATACATTACTTCCTGAATTCAGTCGATTTCTGTCCCTTGCCGCTGGTGTTGCCTGTTGCGAATCTGTCCGAGATTGTGGAATACCGGGCATGATAAAATGGGTAAACGATGTCCATGTCAATGGCCGTAAAGTGGCTGGAATACTTACAGAGACCATGATTGGCCCGGAATCTGGAGAGGAGTATGTTCTTATAGGGGTCGGCCTGAATGTAAACAACGAAACATTCCCGCCTGAATTGGCAGAGACAGCCGCATCTCTGAGAACACTGACAGGCAGGGATTATGATGTAGAGCAGCTTGCTACCGACCTGTTGGCGAAGCTTGTCTGGAATATAGGACTGCTTCATTTTGAAGAGGAACAGAGGCTGGCAACTCTGGATGTTCAGGAAGGTCACTGTTCTCTCCTCCTTCAACAATGGCGCCGGTTAAGTGATTCAATTGGTCGGAGAGTGTTGTTTGGTTATGATGTCCAAAAAAAGCCGCAATACCAGGCTGATGTTCTGGGGGTTGCAGAAGATGGAGGCCTGCAGATGAGACTTGTAGAGGATGGTTCTCTCGTTACCGAATACAGCGGCGAGATTGTGTATTTACCTGAAAGTTGATTCCTATTCACCACAGAGCGCACAGAGA
>JAUWDC010000118.1 GCA_030608985.1 Desulfobia sp.
TCTTTTGAGTTTCATGTTCTTAGATAAGAATTACTACATCATACCATAACCAGCGATAATCACGCAAAACCTGCCACATTGTCGTATCCGACAAAATATAACAATATCGACTTCAAAGATAAAGGAGAAAGCACAGGAACAAGTTGACACATCCAATGGAACAATGGTAACAATGTGGCAGCGGTCTCGGCTTTTATTGGTCTCTGGGCTGCAGTATGTTTCATCGGAGGTATGATCTCCAGTGGTGGATCGATTGAAAATGCTAAAAACCGGCTTCTAGCGGTAACCGGGTAATCCCAAGGAAGAAAAACTCTATCAGCAGGATGGCGCCTTCCGCTGATAGTGGTTTTGCGGTAGTGGAGTGAGTACGTGGGCAAACCGCCAACCGATTTCATAAAATCAGCAATAAATCTAATCTCCCGAAGTAAGCTGTCTGTTTTTGGGGGAATTGTTATAAGCATCCTTTCTCCAGTCCTCTTTATATCAATACTTATAGATATTCAGGGAGTGGTTCAAAATCCCTATTTTGGATTCCTTATTTACCTTGTCCTTGGCCCGCTTTTCCTTATCGGATTAATTTTTGTTCTTGCCGGAATATTTCTTTCCCGCGGCAAAGAGAATATCGGCCTTTTTACTTTTGAATATATCGAAGAACAGCTTTCCCGCCCTGGACGCTACAGCCGTATTCGCCGTCATATTCTGCTCACCGTCTCTATTACCATAGCTACCGTCTTCATCGTTGGGATGGTTGCCACTACTGGGTTTCAGTATACAGAGACAAACGAATTCTGTGGCCTGTTCTGCCACCAGGTCATGGAACCGGCCTATTCAAGCTACCAGAACTCTCCCCACTCCAGGGTATCATGTGTGGAATGCCATATTGGTAAAAGTTCCGAGTGGCTAACCAAGGCCAAATTTTCCGGGGCCAAACAGCTTCTTGCTGTGGTACTTGATTCCTACCCACGGCCCATTATACCTCCTATTCAAACCCTGCGACCCGAACGGCAGACGTGTGAAGAGTGCCATCGCCCTGAAATGTTCCATGGCGACAAGCTGCACATTAAGGACCGCTTTTTGCCTGATGAAAAAAATACCCATGTCCAAACAGCCCTTCTCATGAAAATAGGATCAGGGGGATACCAGGGTAGAAAGGCACAGGGTATACACTGGCATGTTTCAGAACAGCACCAGGTGTTCTACAGACATCTCGACAATGCCCAGGAGGATATTACCGAAGTCTGGCTCAAAAACGGCGGGGAGAAAACCCATTTCAATAAAACGCCTGACAACATAGACTCTTCGAAATCCACACCTGGTTCAGGCGAAGTCAGACAAATGGATTGTATGGACTGTCATAATCGCCCTACCCATGTTTTCCGAAGCGCAGATGAGGCGCTGGATGAAAAAATCATGACCGGTGCCATTCCCCGAGACATACCCTATATTAAAAGGCAGGCCCTTGAAGTAATCACCCAACATTACGATTCTGTGGAAAATGCCCGGCTCGGTATCTCGAAAGGTATTACCATGTGGTACAAAAATAGCTATCCAGCTCTTTTCAAACGTGGTACAACACCCCTCGACACAGCCATTAAAGGTATTCAGCAGGCATATATGGAAAACGTCTTCCCGGAAATGAATGTCCAATGGGGAACATACAAGGATTTTATAGGGCACAAGAATAATACAGGATGTTTTCGTTGTCATGGTGGTCTCCACACAAGTGCAGACGGCCAAATGATCAGCAATGACTGCGACTCATGTCACATCATCCTGGCTGAAAACGAACCAGCATCAAGTGTTTTGAACCTTTTGAAGAGGTTGAATAAATAGGGCTGCCGCTTTCATGCCGCAGCCTATCGGTACATTATGAACAAGGGAGTTAAAAAAGATGACACATGACAATGAAAACCTAGACCCGGAAAATCCTCAACAGGAGGCCCATGAAGAAGGTCCAGTTGACCGCCTGATCAAAACGCTGTGGCGTTCTCCGCTCGGAGTCTTAGGTGTTGCTATAACAACCATCAGCATCACCCTGATGCTGATAGGTACCGCCGTTGACCTGCTCGGCCTGATGGACAACCCGTATGCGGCGCTGGTCATCTATACGGTCTTGCCGGTGGGAATGCTTTTTGGCCTTGCTCTTATTCCCGTTGCCGTTTTCCTACGGCGCTGGCGCTGGCGTAAGACCGGCATTGACACGGATCATCTGCAAATTAACCTGAGTAATCCGAAGCACCGTATTGGTCTTATTGCCTTTATTTCATTGTCAGCAGTGAATGTTGCCATCCTTATTGTGATTGGCTATGAGGCGTATCATTTTACCGATTCCTCATATTTCTGCGGCAAAGTATGTCATACTGTCATGGAACCGGAGTATGTAGCATACCAGCGCTCAGCCCATTCACGGGTGGCGTGTGTTGCCTGTCATATCGGTCCAGGCGCTCAATGGTATGTCCAAGCCAAATTCTCCGGCCTGCGCCAGGTCAAGGCGGTACTCCAGGACTCTTACAGCCGCCCCATCCCTGCCCCTGTTCATGAGTTGCGTCCGGCTCGGGATACCTGTGAACAATGCCATTGGCCTGACAAGTTTCACGGTAAAAAAATCAAGCGTTTTGTTTCCTTTACCAATGATGACCAGCAGAATCCCGATATCAACGAAATTGCTCTGCATATTGGCGGCCACAACCCGGAAACCAATGATTTCGAGGGAATCCACTGGCATGTCAGCAGAGAAGTTGAAGTCAGTTACCTGGCTGTTGATGAAAAACGCACCCAGCTTGCCAAAGTCAAGGTGAAACGGCCAAACGGCACAGTGGATGAATTCGTAAAAAGTGATATTGAAATCCCTGAAGGTGAAGAATTGCACTGGCGGGTAATGGACTGTATCGACTGCCATAACCGCCCGACCCATGTCTACCAGATGCCTGAAGAGCGGGTTGATTTCGGTCTTCTCAGTAAAAAAATAAACCCGGACATCGCCGGCATTCGCGAAGACAGCCTGACAGTTATCATGAAGGAATATGAATCCCGAGAGCTGGCTGAGGAATCGATTATCAGTGATTTATTATACCTGCAGAAACAACGAGACCCAGAACAGGCAGAACAATACAGGGAAGATATTATCAAAGCGGGACAATTTTTGACCGAAGCTTATCGCGGCAATATCTGGCCGGCAATGGGCATTAAGTGGGGAACCTATATGGAGCACCTCGGCCATCAATACGCTGATGAGGGTTATGGCTGCTGGCGATGCCACGATGAGGAACACGAAAACAAATCGGGTGAAACTATCTCCCAGGATTGCGGTATCTGCCATGATGAGCCCTGACCTGGTCCCGAAGTATGACAACTGACCCCTCCCGGAAATGACGCATTTCCGGACAAACATTGCCCATACATTCCAATTCAGCCGAAAGGAGAAATCCTTTCGGCTTTTTTTGTCGCATTACCCGCCATTATCCAGGCCAAAAAATTCCTTTTATGGTATAGTTTTTTCCGTATTCTTCACTGCTACTTTACGAGAGGAGATTTTCCCTGCTGTTAACAAAACACCCTTTACCGGTTTAGCAAGTCTGCTTCCTGCAACTTGGACCCAGGGCGGACTCACGTATCACACCTGTTGCACCACATAACGCCCATAGCTTTAAGGAGGAACAGAATGGCTATAAAAATTCTAATCACCCGCTCCATTGATAAGGATATGGTCCAGGCCGTAAATCCTTTGATCATCAAGCTCCACGCTCTTGCCATGGCCCAACCCGGCTATATAAGTGGTGAAACACTAAAGTGCATTGACCGTCCCAGGGAATACATGGTCATCAGCACTTGGCGTTCTATTGAGGACTGGGACCGATGGCGCAACAGCCAGGAAAGAATTACCCTTCAAAGCACCATTGACTCAATCACTGGAGAAGAGACCAAGTATACAGTGTATGTTCCGTTCGGCTAACCATCTACTCTCGATAGAGCCTTCTTTAAACTATGTCATCAGTATGGAGATCTTGTTGAATTATGGACGAACAGAAAAAAAAGACCGCTGCAGTTGCAGCCGTATTATTCCACATCCAGGCAGAAGAAGAGGCTCTCATGAGCTCTCTTCCCATGCCTGAAATGGAAGTAGGACCACCATCTTCACCAGGCATGTGGCATTTTAGTACTCACCAGGCTCAAATGATGATGCGCAACCTCATTCAGATGAGGATGGTTCCAGGTTTAAAAGGATTACATAAATCACATGATGATATTCAATAATTAGACCACCCCCATTCAAGTTTAAAATACCAAGCTAGCTTTAACTAATGACATGCCTGCTGGAGAAATTCCAATTAAAATTATGGATATAACACTTCGTGACGGCTACCAATCTCTTTTCGCAACAAGGGGCCGAACCGAAGATATGATTCCTGTTGCAGAAATGATGGATGAGATAGGATTCTGGGCGCTGGAAACATGGGGTGGAGCCACTTTTGATGTTATGCATCGTTTTTTGAATGAAGACCCCTGGGAGCGAATCAGAACCCTGAAGCGATATGTAAAAAAGACTCCTTTTTCCATGCTTCTCAGGGCACAGAATCTGGTTGGCTATAGAAATTATGCTGATGATGTTGCCGAGGCCTTTGTTGACAGGGCTGCAGCCAATGGCATGGACATTTTTCGAACCTTTGACGCCTTAAATGATTACCGAAATTTCGAAACAGTAGTCAAAGGTATAAAAAAGGCAGGCAAACATTTCCAGGGCTGCATCTGCTACTCCATGACAGAGCCGAGAATGGGCGGCGATGTCTACACGCTGGACTATTACACCTCGAAGGCAAAAGACTTGGAGGCAATGGGTGCCGACAGTATCTGCATCAAAGATATGGCCGGACTCTTGGCTCCCTACGACGCTTTCACACTAATTGGAGCCCTGAAAAAAGTTACAGACATCCCCATTCATCTCCATAGCCATTTCACCTCAGGTATGGCGTCAATGACTCACCTTAAAGCCATTGAAGCAGGAGTGGATATTCTTGACACCTGTATGAGCCCGTTTGCCTACCGAACCTCCCACCCGGCCATAGAACCCCTGGTCATGACCCTTCTCGGCACCAATCGCGATACAGGCTTTGACATCAGGTCACTGGCAGCAATCAATGAAATTCTTGAAAAAGAAATCCTGCCTAAATATAAGCACCTTCTTGATGACACCAAGGTCTCCGTGATTGATATCAATGTTCTTCTCCACCAGACTCCGGGCGGGATGATTTCCAATTTGGTCAACCAACTACGAGAAATGGATGCTCTCGACAAGCTTGGTGAAGTATTTGCCGAACTACCCCGGGTAAGAAAAGACCTCGGCCAGGTTCCGCTGGTTAC
>JAUWDC010000165.1 GCA_030608985.1 Desulfobia sp.
TTCAGAACCGGACCGGGGGCACCATACTCATCCAGCAATTTCTTCCAGCCCCGGGGCCCAAGACCTGGAACAAGGGATAAAGCCAGCCATTCTAGAAGAGAATTCATTTTACATTAAATCCAATGAACAGGTAGAGGTGCAATAGTCTGCCAATGCCGTTAACTTAAGGAAAGAGTCGTAAAGCAAGCGAAAAATTTTTCTATTTTTACGCGGGGTTCATGACTGAAAACGTAAATATTCGGCTTATGTTCCATAATTGCTATAACCACCAAAACTGTGCCGCGAAGCAAATACTCTTGGGGTGTAAATGTTTGGATAGTGCCCCAAGTTCGTTCAAGTCGCCTTGCGAACTATATTAGTCATATGTAAGTAAGGCGACTTGGACGAAATTGGGGTGCTAGCCGAATATTTACATGAAAACAAAAGAAAATATAGGCAGCAACAGGAAGAGTCAACACTTTTATATGAAAGGAAGGGACAACGGAAGCGAAAAAATCAATCAATAAAGCTTTCAAGTTGCTTCTTGCGGCTCGGATGTTTCAATTTTTTCAAGGCCTTGGCTTCAATCTGGCGAATCCTCTCCCGGGTCACGGAAAAATTTTTCCCAACTTCTTCCAGGGTAAGATCCATTTTGGTATCAATTCCAAATCGCATCCGTAACACCTTTTCTTCCCTTGGGCTAAGAGACCTGAGAATTTTGCGAAGATTTTGGCGCAAACTATCTTCAACAGACGCTTTATGCGGGGAAATGGCGTCTGTATCTTCAATGAAATCAGTTAAATAGCTATCCTCTCCGTTGCCAATAGGGGTATCCAGGGAAACCGGATCTCTGGAGACGTTCAAAATATTACGAACCTTATCCAGGTCAACATCAACACGCTCGGCAATTTCCTCCTGTGATGGCTCTCGACCCATTTCCCGGGAAAATTCTTTTGTTCCCTTTATCAGTCTATTAATTGTATCAACCATATGAACAGGAATACGAATTGTTCGCCCCTGGTCGGCAATTGCTCTATTAATAGCCTGCCTGATCCACCATGTAGCATATGTACTGAACTTGAACCCTCGCCTGTATTCAAACTTATCCACAGCCTTCATCAAGCCAATATTTCCTTCCTGGATAAGATCTAGAAGCTGCAGGCCCCGATTTGTATATTTCTTTGCAATACTGACAACAAGACGCAGGTTGCATCGCGTCAGTTCCTTTTTAGCTTCTCGGCACACTTCTTCGCCAATGGTAATATGCGCTATGGCCTGAAACAGCGTTTCATGATCCACCCCGTGGGCATCTTCCAAATTTTTCAGCATTATATCAAGCTTGGCACTTTTCTCCGGTTCTGCCTTTTTACGCTTAAGAATTGCTTCAAACTGCCGGGCAATAACCTTAACTTCCTGAACAGTCTCCGAAATATACTTGCTGTTTATCCAGGTATCTTGAAATTGAGAGACAAGGGCATGTCCAGATCTCTCAATACGTACAAGTAATTTTACGGCAGAGGGCTGATCCAGCAAGCCATTCTGCATTTCCTCAAATAAAACTGCCCTCTCGCTATTAATTCGTTCTGCCTCAGCAATTTTATACAAGAAATCTTTTTCCAACTCAGGAAGAGACACTTCTTCTGGTTCACCAATTCCCCTGAGTACATTTTCAATGGCACAACTTTTATCATGAAGGCTTTCAGCAATATTTTTCAGGCCCTTCAAAGCACATGGCAGAATAAGGACCGCATTCTGTATCTGCTTCAGCCCTTGTTCCATTTTCTTGGCAATTTCAACCTCTTCATCAGAGGAGAGCAGCGGAACAGATCCCATTTCCCGTAGATAAGCCTTTACAGGATCATCATCTATGGGCACGCGCAATGCAGGCGAACGGCTAGCCTCCACGCTGTCATCATCACGGGCCACCGAACTATCAGCATCCAGAGAATCTGAATCAAAAATGGCCGTCAAATCATCTTCCTTCTCTTCTGAAAAGCTTTCCTCCATGGAAAATTCCTTTTCAGATGCGCTCCCTGTTTCACTCGAAGCAAATGAAGATACATTCCTGGTCCTGCGAGCCGCTTTTCCCATATTTGTTTCCACCAACGTTACACAATCAAAGATTTATACAAAAGTTTTTAGGGCCTTACTCGTAAACTTCTGCCAAAAAACAAGAAACTGAAAAATATTAAGTTAAATTATGTGGTTACTTTTACCACCAAGGCACTTACACCCCTCAAGGGGGTACTGAAAAGAGTCCTAAAAATCCTAAGTCCATTTCCACTTTAGCGGGTTAGCGATTAGCTATAAGCTCATTGCATCCATTTCTCTTTTCTTTTCAAGAAGCTGCATCATTAATGATTCATCTCCCTGCTGCTGCGCTTCATTTATCTGCTTTATAACTTGGGCCTTACTCCTTTCAAGGGTCTTTCGTTGTATCCAACTCTCCATTTCACAAGTCATATCGTCTTTGGTTCCGTCAGAATACAGTGATGTCGATAAAAGTAATTGTGAAGCCAGGGACTTAGATGGCCCCTCAATACTGTCCAGGAGAAGTTCCGGACTCACTTCACTGCCTTCTTCTATGAGGTACTGCATATGGCCAATGATATCCCGGGCCTGCGCATTCGTTAAAATATCTTCTAATCCCGCCTCAATAAAACGTGGGAGCACATCTGGATAAACCAATAAAAATTCCAGCAATTGCTGGTGCTGAGCAGGTAATTTTTCCGATTTTGGCGGAGCCTCTTGTTTCCTGCGGGGCGATACGTTTTTTCTGATATGGCTCTGCATTTCATCCGGGCTTATTCCCAATTTTTCACTGAAATGAGAAACAAATAGGGTCTGTTGCAGATTGCGATTTCCGATTGCCCCTATAATAGGCTGCAGCTCAGTAATGATTCTCCCTTTTCCTTCGAGACTCAAACCATGTATAGCAACAAAATGGTTAAAAACAAACTCCGGTAAAGGCAGAGCATCGGCAATGAGTTTTTCAAGAGCATCACGCCCTGCCGCCCTGATAAAACTGTCGGGATCTTCCCCGCGGGGCAGGGTGACGATCTTTGCTGCAAGCTGTTCCGATAAAAAAAGAGGGACTGCACGAATCGCCGCTTTGATACCTGCATCATCACCATCAAAAAGAACAATAGCTTCATTGCCATACCGTTTTAGAATCTTGACATGATGGCTTGTAAAGGCTGTCCCCAAAGGCGCAGCTACATATTCGAGACCCTGACTCACCAGTGTAAGGAGATCAAAATTCCCCTCCACAACGAGGCATTTCCCCGCAGACTGAATTGCTTCTTTATTTTGATACAGGCCAAACAGAGTCCGGCCTTTGTCGTAAACAGGGGTTTCCGAAGTGTTGAGGTATTTGGGCTGCCCATCCCCTAGAATTCGTCCCCCAAATCCAACAGGCTGCCCGCTGAGTGAAAAAATGGGGCACATAATCCTGTCCCGAAAACGATCATAGCACCCCCCTGAGTCCTTACGGATAATGAGCCCTGCATCGACAGCAAGATTTTTATCAAAATCAGTCTTGGTCAGCTGCGCTGTGAGGAAATCCCAACGTCCAGGGCTGTATCCGAGTTGAAAACGTTTTATAACCTCACTGCTCACTCCTCGTTGTCTCAGGTACTCCCTCGCCTTTCGAGCCGCTGGGTTGGTGACCAGGTATTCATGAAATACATGAGCAGCCCAGGCATTAACTTTGTGAAGCTTCTGTCTCTTTTTGAGTCGCTCCTGCTCCTCTGGAGAAAGGTTTGGTTCTTCCAGCTGAATCCCATACCGCCTGGAAAGATCGCGAAGGGCATCAGGAAAAGTCATATTATTGATTTTCATCATAAATGACAGGACATCTCCACTTTCCTTACAGCCGAAACAATGGTAAAATTGCCTGGTTGGGTTCACTGAGAATGAAGGCGTTTTTTCAGAATGAAAAGGGCAGAGGCCTAAATAGTTTGCCCCCTTTTTCTGCAAAGTAACATGCTCGCCGACAACTTCGACGATATCGGCCGCATCTTTTACAAGCTGCGCAGAGTTATTTTGAAAAACAGCCATAATAATACAAAATCTATTTTTCCCGGGAAATTTTCAATCAGGAGAACTTCTCTTTCCTTTTCCCTTTATCTGAGGATGTGTCAAGGAAAAAATTCTTTAAGTTAAAGGAGTTAGGCCCATGGAATCTGATATTACCAAGTTTCTCAGTTACGAAATCAAAAAAGAACTTGCAGAAAGGTATTTTGGATTCCGAAAGCTTATAGAGCAAGATAAGGGAGCCCTGGAAAAAGATTTACGTCACTCGAGTCAGACCATTGGCAATAGAATTGTACTCGACCTTTCCAGGGTATATATCCTTCTCCAGGATGAATCTCTGATTGGTCAATTCTTGAGCCTGACAGGGTTGAGCGAAAAGTTCTTTTATGATCCCTATATTCTGACCTCTCCGACTATCAGGGCAAGGGTTTTCAGCGGAGTGAAAGCGAAAGGCTTAACAGCCTCTGGGCGATTTAAAAA
>JAUWDC010000272.1 GCA_030608985.1 Desulfobia sp.
CGAGGCTGTACCCGGCGAGATAAAAATCTGAAATCAAATCCTTCTTCTTACTCCGCTGCCACATTTTTTCCATGACATTGTACAGATCAGCGGAATCGGAGCGAATATCACCCGGCATTCCGGAGCTGGAAGCCGCGACAATAAAATTCGGATGGGTGGGAGAACTCAGGGTCACAACATGAAAACCGGCCTGAAAAAAAGCCCTTTGCATCATTTTCATCTTGGCGGAATCATAGCCGGCGCCGGTTCCGGCAATCAAAAACATAACCGGAGCCTTTTCATTATGGTAAGCAACGGCGTACCGCAGCTTCTCGTTGTACCAGAACACCTCCGGTACATCCCGATCCGGAAAGACATCAATGGTTTGATACTTCTTGACCCTGATCCATTCAGGCAACACCGCCCTGTCCTTTTGCGGTGTAGACAAAATTGTTGCCGCAATTGGATCGGTTATGGGATAATCGTAGGATGCGGCTTGCACAAAATAGACAGTTCCAAAAAGCAAACTGCAGGCAAGCAGCAAACGCAGCAACATCTTTTTCATTTTCACTTTTCTCTCCTTGTCATTAGTTATTGGCCATATAGAATGGCCGCCTTTATTTACAGCCCAGGCCAGATACTCCTTCGTCAGCTTAAAGGGCAGCATACTCAATCCTTCCGCTTCGTTTTCAGCGGCCAATACCCAAATCCGAGGAGCATCAAGGATTAACATATCAAGCGACCCTTGGTACAAACAAGTAACACCTCTAGCCAGCAAATGGTAGGTAATTCCCCTAGCATTTTGAAAATTGTTCTGAAAAAGAATATCACCAGTGGTGCCTTTAGATATAGTTGTTCAGACTTGATCCGACAGTTTTGGTGATAAGGTACTAGCAAACACTGACATGTACAGTAGGCATCTCTACTTTAGCTAACCAAATTTGAAGAAAACCTTACCTCTGGCAATCATAGGCGATTTTTACGAGCAGCGTGCTCGCCAGCTCTGCATGTAATTTTCTTTACCATATACATTAACAAAGGCTCTTTGGGACATGATCCTTGGGAGCCTTTTTTATTTGGAGGCATATGTCATGACCAGGAAACAGAAGCAACGATAGCACATATTTTTCCGCCTCTTGTCATTGTTAGGCTAAGACCCTTTAGTGTCGGCATAAATATGTCAGATTTTCGGTGCCATTATCAATTATAAATTGATAATGATTTATCATTTGACAGGAAAAGGCCAAAATGGAAAAATAAAAATACGATATTTATTTTGTTCTAAAAATGGAGATCTCATGCAACTACAAGGCGATTTTGAAGGCCAGGCTCTTTTTACTATTCTACAAATGCTCTGTGACGAGCAACAAACAGGCTTATTGAAGGTAACAAACAACGGTGACGAAAGCCGGGTATTCTTTCAGGATGGAACAATAATTTATGCCATGAGTTCCCAGAAAGAAACCAAACTGGGAGCAATTCTGATACGGGCAGGAATACTCACACTGGATCAACTACAATCATGTCTCAAAATTGTCAGAAAGCAAAAAGAGTTTTTGGGAAAAATCCTGGTAGATGAAGGGTATGTCTCAATAGAGCAGTTAAGGGAGTTTAACCAGAAACAGGTTGAAGAAGTTTTGTACAATCTCCTTTTTTGGAAAAATGGTAAATTTGTATATAGAAGTGGCAGGCTGAAATTAGGGAATATGATTGTCAGCAAGCTTGTCCCAATGAAGGTCATTATGGAGGTTGCTCGTCGCATCGATGAGATGTCTATCATAAAGGAAATGATTCCTGATGAGAATGTTATTTTTAAACCATCTCCCAAAATGGCATCTTCGGCTGAAGATATTAAGCTCACCCCGGTAGAATGGCGATTGATTAGCCTTGTTGACGGAATGAGCACCGTGAAGCAGCTTATAGATAAATGCGGGTATGTCCTTTTCGAAGCGTACAAAATTTTATTTTCAGCTGCATTGGCCGGAATCATTGAGATAAGTCAACAGGCGCAAGTGCCTACTGAAGGAGAAAACGCGAGTAAAAATACTGAAGTTGCTGCAAAGGCTGAATCGGATATTTTTGAAGTGACTGATGAACAGGCCCAAGTGTCTTCCGAGGGTGAAAACGATGTAGAAGATATTGGAATTGATGAAAAAACAGCATTGTTTTTGGAAGAAGTAAAAAAGGTTCTTACTGTTGCTATCGGGCCCGTTGCCGCAATTATTATAAAGGATCAATTCAATGAATGGGTCCGTGAAGGAGAGCCTGTACGCTCCAGAATGCCAGGGCTGATTGAGCTTTTTGCGAAAGAGATTGATGATCCACAACTTGCTTTAGATTTCATGGACAGAGCATTAAGTCTGTATGAAGATTTCGCTCAATCTTCTTCCCGTGAGGAGGAGAGACCTGAAGAAGAGCAGGAAAAAAGTTTGCCTGAAAAGTCAGATGAAATTTTAAAAGAAATTCAAGACGCTCTTGCTCATGCCATTGGGCCAGTTGCCGGGATTATTTTAGAAGAGTCCATGAAGCGTTTAGGTGCTACAGGATCTTTGAGTAGAGAACAGCTTGGTGACCTGGTAGATATGTTGAGAGAAGAAATTGGTGATACCAAACTTGCCAAAGATTTCACCAATCGATTAGCTCACTGTTTGTAACAGGAAGCATTTATTTTTCAGTAGATTCCTCTAAAAGCTCTCGAAGCCTTTTTTCTGTCCTGGGGTTTTCCGGGGAAATCCTCAGTCCATGTTGATAGGCTCTGATGGCTTCGTATCTTTTATCCTGATTCCTGTAAATATCCCCCATATTGAAAAAGGCTTTCGCATTTGACGGATCAAGTTCTGTGACTCTTTGATACTGCAGGAGCGCATCTTTATATTTCCTCATACGTTCCAGGTTGAAGCCATACGAGTAGATTAATGCAGCATCGTCAGGGCATATTGAAACAGCTGACTTATATAAAGTAAGCCGTTTCAATATGCTTCGTTCCTTTTTTACCTGCTCTTTCAGAACAGCACACTCTTCAGCACAGACAACCACCAATGGTTGGATAGTTTGTACTAATACAAGAAAGCAGATAGCTATTGTTTTTTTTACAACTTTTGGCATCGTTCGAGCATTTTAATCATACTGATTCTTAACCGGTCAATGGCTCTGGCCAGGGATCCTATCTCATCTTCGTTTGTCGTTTCAATAGTATTGTCCATATTTTTCCCGAGACTAATGTCGGTTGTTCT
>JAUWDC010000130.1 GCA_030608985.1 Desulfobia sp.
CATTGTATAAGGTAACAGTTCACCAGGGGCGACTAAACCTTCTGCGCCTCCGGCCTGTAAGAGTTTACCAACGCCCCATATTCGTTCAGGCAGACCGGTGAATCTATAGCCCGCCTATGTGAGGCGGTCTGATCGGATGAAGATGGGACGTTGGTGAACTCTTACTGTATAAGTTGATGGACGGCAACCACAGTGACTTGCTCCTGAAGTTTTGCCTGATACTCTTTAAGTGCTTCCAGCGTGGCTGGGTAGGGGTGGCCAATACCAATGGCAACACCTCGTTTCCTGGCAATAAGCGCGAGGGAAGCCAGTTGTTTTTTTATGTCATCTTTATTCTGGCTGTTATCAATAAATATGTCGCGTTTGGCTGTTCTCAGCCCCAATTCGCCGGCCAGTGAATAGCCAACGCTTTGAGATGAGGTAAGGCTATCAAGGAAAAAGAGATTTTTTTCTTCAAGAAAAGCAAGACAGGGCTCCATGGCGGCTCTGTTGGCTGTAAATCGAGAGCCCATATGGTTATTGACACCAATAACAGGCTGCATTGACTGAAGGGCTTCCTCTGTCTTCTTTTTTATTTCCTGCCTGGTCATGGATGTAAAGAGCGCTCCGGGGCCCGGGTCCCATTTGCTGTCCATAGCCTCCATGGGCATATGGAGAAGGATATCCCTCTTTTTTTGTCGGGCCTTCTTGAGCAGTGTGTCTGTATGGGGACCAAAGGGGAGAAAGGCAAAAGAAATTGCCATGTCAAGATCGAGAAGCTGACTGCCGATGGATTTTTTATACCCCATATCATCAATAACAAGGGCGAGCAGGGCCTGTTTTTTTGGCAGCAGTCTTTTTTTAATGGAACCCGGATGAATTAATGGGAGTTCAGGCTCGGAGACAGGCTCTTCATAGACAATCTGCGGCTTTCCTGGAGGGTAGTGGGAGGATGTGGCCTGCCGGTGTTCTTGAATGGTGCCCGGCCCTAGAAAGACAAAATAGATTGTGGCAGCAAGACTGGCAAAGAGGAGCAGTATCAGGAATATCGGCAGAAAGAATTTTGCTTTCTTACCGTTTTTGCGGAGTTTTTTCTTTTTTGGCATTATGTCACTACGTGATTAGCTTTACAACTGATAACTCTTGAGGAAGTCGTAACAACTATAAATTAACCACAGAGCACACAGAGATCACAGAGGTAACTGCTTGTAATGAAAAAAATCTCTCTGTGGTCTCTGTGCCCTCTGTGGTGTAAGAAAAAGACTTTTGCGGGTCCATCAACTCTTAACTACTTTTCCCTAGTTAATACATAGCCAGTCAGTCCGATGAGGGTTTTTTTTGCCTGGCAGTCTTTGAAAATATCGAGGGATTCAAGGGCTGCTTCCACCAGGGTTTCCGCACCCTGCTTGGAGTATGTAAAACCGTTATGTTTTTCAATAAAATTGTGGACCTTTTGAATATGGTCGTGTCGTTTATGGGGTTCATCCTGGAGGAGATCCATAACAAATTTTTTCTCGTCATCCGGTGCGTTTTCAATGGCGTGAATGAGTGGTAAGGTCATTTTCCCCTCAACTAAATCATTGCCAACCGCCTTGCCGGTTTTTTCCGGGTCACCCTGGTAATCAAGGAGATCATCCACCACCTGAAAGGCCAGACCAAGCGCATCTCCATATGTCCGCAAGGCAGCCTGCTGCTCTGGGCTGGCTCCTGTGAAATAGGCGCCGACTTCGCAGGCAGACCCAATCAGCGCCCCGGTTTTACCTCTCAGGACAGCAAAATAATTTTCTTCAGAAAGATTTCGGTCTACAGCAGTTTGCATTTGCAGAAACTCGGCATCAATCATGGAAGTTGTTGCACTTCCTATCATATCAAGAGTTTTGCTGTCGCCAATGGTTCCAGCAAGGGTCATGGCAGAAGCATGAAGAAAGTCTCCTGCAAGTATCACATGGGTATTGTCCCAGATTGTATTGGCTGATGGTTTCCCCCGTCGTTGCGAGGCATGGTCAATAACATCATCATGGAGGAGGCTGGCGGCATGGAGGAATTCAAAGACCATGGCCAGTCGATACAAGTCAACAGGTGGTGTCAGCTCGTCTTCTTCAGCTATTCCTTCCGGCATTTTGCAAAAGGCGCAGAGGCGGGCGGCCAGGAGCGTAAGCAGTGGGCGGATACGTTTCCCGCCATTAAATACTGCGTAATTGATAACTTCCTGGAGCAGAGGATTATTAATTGAAGCAAATTCCCTGCGCATGGTGTCGTCGATGACTTCTATCTCCGGCTGCAGCAGTGCCAGTAATTCAGTTTTATTCATAATGTTGAGAGGGTTAAAGGTGATGATCCTAAAAGGCTTTTTTTCACCACAGAGACCACAGAGAAATATTTTTTATTACAAGCAGTTACCTCTGTGCACCCCAAGGGCATTTCCTTCAGGGCATCTCTGTGACCTCTGTGGTTAATTTATAGTTTTTGCAATTTCATCAAAGTCGGTGGTGGTCAAAAAATGTTCTGACCTCTTCCATGGTTCTTATAACAGGGCTGTCCGGCAGGCTTTTCCTGAAAATTCTGCCGTAGTGTTTCTTGAACAGACGGACATCCATAACCGCAAGTAATCCTTCATCCGAAGTGGACCGAATCAGGCGGCCAAGACCCTGGCGGAGAGAAAGTATAGCCCGAGGAACCTGAAAGTCAATAAAAGGGTTCCCTCCGTCATTTCTGATTTTATCGATTCGAGCCATAATAACAGGGTCACTGGGAACTTCAAATGGGAGTTTGTCTATTATTACACAGCTGAGTGTTTCTCCTGGCACATTTATGCCCTCCCAAAAGCTGGCAACAGCAAGAAGCACGGAATGTGTGTCTTTTCCAAACTGTTCCAGAAGAATATGTCGCGGTGCATTGCCCTGCTTGTATATAGGATAAGGGAGCCTGTCGACGAGAAATTCGTAGAGAGCTCGCATGGCCTTGATGCTGGTGCAGAGAACAAGAGCCCGGCCGCGGGAGGCAAGTAAAATTTCTTCCACGTTTTTTTCAAGCTGAGCCATGAAATCGGGATGAGACGGTTCTGGAAATGAATTATCGGGAATGAATAGTCTTGATTTGTTTTTATAGTCAAACGGGGAGGAGAGCCGCATGCTTTCCGTTTCAACAGGCAAGCCCAGTTGCTCGAAAAAATAAGTGAAGGTATCACCTGTGGTCAGGGTGGCCGAAGTAAAGACTGCCGCTTTTACTTCGCCAAAGAGGCAGTCCTGCAGTTCCGTAGCAATTTCAATCGGAGATGCGGAAAGTGAGACTGTTTTCTCCCTTCGCTCATACCAGTGTACATATGAGCTTTGTTTTTCGTTTACAATGAGGAACAGATTTGAAACGAGTTCATCGGTTCGCCTCAGAAGAGAATTCCAGCTATCATGTGTTTTGCTCAGGGAGTCAAGCTGTTCTGCAAAAAGGCTGAGTGCGTCCTGCAGGGCGGTCAGCTCTTTTTCCCAGTGGTCATGTTCCAAGGCTTTCTTGAGGGGAAAACGGCCTTTTTCTCTAGGAAACAGGTTGAGAAAACTTTCCGCTTGACTGCTTATCTTCCCGCTAGCCTTGCGAATTTTGTCGAGGCTTTTGTTGCCACCCGGCGTGTCATCTGCCAGGGTCAGAGTATCCTTGATCAGATCAATAAGCTGGTAATGGCTGAAGGAGATACCAAAATAACGGGTGGCGATGTTTTCAATATGGTGAGCTTCATCAAAAATAACAGACTCATAACGTGGCAGCACTTCAGCAAAACCAAATCTGCGCAGAGACAGGTCTGAAAAAAAGAGGTGGTGGTTGACAATCAGCAACTGCACTCGGGCTGCTTTTTTCCGGAGCAGGTTAAGGTAGCATAGATTACTGTCCGGACAGTTCATGCCCAGACACTGACTTGTTGAGGCACTGAGTTCCTGCCAGAGGGGTGTGTTGTCCGGGAGCCAATCAAGTTCTGCCCTGTCACCCGTTTTCGTTGTCTCCAGCCAGGTGCTTATTTCATCGAGAGGAGTGTCGGTGAAAAGTGTTGGCCGTGAGGATGCAATAAACTGCCGCCAGCGATACAGGCAGAGATAATTCTGTCTCCCTTTCATGCATAATGCTGACAGGTCAGGCACAATATGTTCCTTGATGAAAGGTATTTCTTTGTTCAGAATTTGATCTTGAAGATTGAGAGTGCCGGTGGAAATTATGATTTTTTGCCCGCTGAGGGCGGCAGGAACAAGATAGGCCAGGGTTTTCCCGATGCCGGTTCCAGCCTCTACAGCCAGTTTCTTCCCTGTGCCATTCCTGTTATGGAGATCCTCAGGTGAAAGGGTCTGGGCAACAGCTATTGCCATTTCCTGCTGGCCAATCCTGGCTTCATAGTTGGGCAGTTTGTGGGCCAGGATGCCGTCAGGAGAGAATATTTCTTTTGTGTGGGTAACGATATCAGAATAAGTGGTCATGGGATTGTCGCTGTGTATAGTAAATTTTTGTGGTAAGTCAAACGAATAATGGACAGGCGAATATCTCGTGCGTATATTATTAGAAAGGCAAAAAAACAAAAGGTAAAAGGCAAAAATGGGAGGGAGAGATGGATATGAAGGTTGAGAGAATTTTAGTACCGGTTGATTTCTCGGAAAATTCAAACAAGATTGTCCAGTATGGATCGTTTGTTGCCAAACAGTTTGAGGCAGAAATTCATCTCCTCTTTGTGGCCCAGATTTTTCAGGATTATTCCGAATTTTTTGTGCCGCACATGCCGGTAATTCAATTTGAAGAAGATCTTATTGCCAGTGCTGAAAAAAGAATGGTATCATTTGTTGAAGAAAATATGGGAAAAGATTTCCCAGGTTCAGCCAAAGTGCAAGCCGGTGATGCCGCAGAGGTTATTATCGAATACGTTGAAGAAAAGAATATTGATATGATTGTTATGGGAACCCATGGCTATAAGGGTTTGGAGAAGGTTCTTTTTGGCAGCGTTGCCGAAAAAGTCGTCAAGATGTCAACGTGCCCGGTGCTCACAGTGAATCCGTATCGGTGATTGGTAAGAGCTCACCAGCGCCTCATCTTCACACGATCAGGCTGGCTCACATAGGCAAACTATAGATTCGCCAG
>JAUWDC010000088.1 GCA_030608985.1 Desulfobia sp.
GAAGGGCATTTTTTATAGCCAGAACAATTTTATCATAAGAAGGTGGTTTTTCTATAAAATCATAGGCACCCATTTTTGTTGCCTGAACAGCAGTTTCAATAGTGCCATGTCCGGAAACCATAATAACAGGCAGGTGTGGGAATTGTTCTTTGATAATAGGCAAAGCCTCCATACCATCCATACCCGGCATCCAGATATCAAGGAGAACAAGGTCAATATTCTCTTCCTCTAGAGATCGCAATCCTTCTTCAGCAGAACCAACAGCCAGGGTTTTAAATCCCTCGTCAGACAAGATGCCTGCTACTGATTCCCTGATGCTTTCTTCGTCATCAATTATGAGTATTCTTTTCGACATATGATGCCATCATTATTAAGTTTCTATAGCTGATTCCGAAATCCGAAATCCAAAATCCAAAATCTTTGCTCAACTGTAAGCCAATGGCAGCTCGACTATAAATCGTGCGCCATGTGGTTCGTTATCTTTCACCCTGATATAGCCGCCATGATCTGAAATTATGGTGCTTGCTATGGCAAGACCTAACCCTGTTCCCGTTTTTTTTCTTGAGAAGTACGGTTCAAAAAGATGATGTTTATCATCATCGTTAATACCTTGGCCATTATCCTTTACTTCAAGAAGGACATGCTTCTGATCTTCATCTAAAGATATTATAACATCGATACACCCTTCATTCCCACTTTCATTCACAGCGCAAACAGCATTATCCAATAAATTTATCAGAACTCTTTTGAGTTGTTTCAAGTCAAAAGAAAAACGAGGAACAGCGGCATCAGATATTAAATTAAAATTAATTGACCTATTTGCTTCAGTAAAAAGAACCATGGCGTCTTGCGCCATTTCTTCAAAATTATTCATGTCCTTCTGAACAGCAGGCATCTTGGCAAAGCTGGAGAATTCTGTAACAAGACGTTTCAGCTCATCAACCTGATTAATAATTGTCTTTGTACACTGGTCAAAAATCTCTCCATTTTCCGCAAGATTTTCCAAATATCTTTTACGCAGTCTTTGGGCTGATAGCTGTATTGGAGTCAGGGGGTTTTTCACCTCGTGGGCAATACGGCGTGCAACTTCTCTCCAGGCTGCCATTCGCTGGGCTTTTTCCAATTCTGTGAGATTATCAAAAACAAGAACAACACCAAGTTCTTGTCCCTCGTCATCAACAAGCCTTGTCATATTTACCCGAAGGGAAAAAGATTCATCTCCGACAGTAAGTCGAAGAGGTAGTTCTATAGAACTTTTCCCGGACTTCTCTAGTTCTTCATAAAAATTATCAAGAACAGTTCGATGTTCACCGTTCAGTATTTTCCGATAATCCTGATTCAAAACCAAATTGGTATCAATATGCAACAAATCAACAGCGAATTGATTTACAGTAGTAATTCGACCATCTGCATCCAAGGAGATAACACCTGCAGGAACGTTCTGGAGAATAATCTCCGTGTATCGTCTTCGATTATCAAGCTCAAGATTGCTGAGATTTAATTCTTCACGACCGGCCAGAAGATCACGAGTCATTTTATTAAATGAGTCCACAAGGGTTCCCATCTCATCTCCGGAGTCTTTTTCAAGAACAAAATCAAGGTCACCTTCTGCAACCCTGACTGTCGCATCTGCCAACTTTGCAATTGGAACAGCAAGCCCTCGTGCCACATAAAAACCAAACCATATTGCGCAAAAAATAATAAGGAGAGTAACTATGAGAAGCATGACCAAAAAACTGGTTTTTATTGGCTGTTTTAGGAGCATCAACTGCCTGTAACCTTCAAGGCCATGGGTGATAACCTCCATTCTTTCCAACTTACTCTGTGGAATGAGCCGGGAAGTTACCAGCACATGAGGATTTTCCTTTCCTGTTCCAATAACAACGGGTGTCAAGGCCTGAACCAGTTCGCCACCCGGAACAGACTGAATAAACCCCTGATTTTCTTTTCCTTCAAGTGCAAGACGCAGCTGATCTGCCGGTACTATCAAGAGATCTGCAGCATCTTCAATGTCCTCACCAAGAACCTGAACCTTTGAAACCCGCTGTGGGGTAATGATCTCTAATCGTGACAAGCCATGGCTATTAAGAATATCTGCAAGGAAGAGATCGAGGTAATTATCGGTCAACTTCTTATAGCGCTTTGACTCAAGTTGATTGGCTGTTGTACTTCCAAGCCTTTGCACTTCATTTCTCTCATTCTGGTATACTTCCCTGGCAATATCCAGTGATTCGACGAGAGACTGTTCGACGTTAATATTAAACCAATAATCCATGCTGGTAGACACAAACTGCAAGGAAATAAAAAATAAAAGGGTTGTAGGTATTAAAGAGAGGGAGACAAAAGAAATAACCAGTTTTGTACGCAGTTTGGTCCCTAAAATCTTCCTTTTTCTCTCAAAAACCAGCTGAACGAGATTTCGCAGGACAAGAAAAACAATGAGAAGCAATAGGAGGATATTGAAATTGATCAAGACAAAAACAAGGACGTTGCCACTGACTGGAAATGGGACAGCGCCAAGCTGAAAAACCTTACTTTCAAGGAACCCCAGAAAAACAACCAGAACAAGACAAATCAAGATAATTATCCTGATTCTCCTCTGCTTATGAATGTCCCGTTCTTGTCTATGTAAAGTTTCCATATCCAGCTAGCTAGTGGTAAACATTATGCATTTATTCAGACAAAGGCTAATAAGTTTCAAATTCTCCATAATGTAACTATGCAGCAGTGCTCCAGATGGGTGCAAGCGGGGCTACGATGACACCGCTTCGCTGTTATAGTACACTATGTGAGTAGACCCGATCGTGCGCAGATGGGGTGCTGCTGCATAGTTACAACATTATCTGATAAATTTAAGCTCTGTCCATTCAGTATTAAATTCCAGGAAATTCCGGAATGGAATGATGTAATGGAATTTAAGGGGTAAAATCTTTTTGCCTAATCTAACCTTTGTTCGAATTGTATATTGTTGGTCAGGTTTAAGACTGGCAAGATCTGTTATGAAGAGATCATTTACTTCAGACATGAGACTTTTCGCCTCTTGAAGATCACGCACCTTAATGACTCTCTCATCCTGTTCATCGAACTTTAAGCTGTATTCTTCTTTTAAGGTGTCGTAGGAGAATGTGTGGTCAAAATCAAAAGAGATAATCTTTTTTTCCGCGAGACCGGCCTTGTCTTGAAAAAGTGTAATGTAGAAGGTGAAAGTAATCGGGATACCTGAATCAATCCCTTTCTCCATTTCTTCAGTAAATGCATCCTTCATGCGGAAATAGAGAAGTAAGCTTTCTTCCGAGTTCATAACCGCCATATCATAAATGGAAACATCCTCTTTTCCATAGGCAGATGTATTCACACTCATCAAAGCAAGGAATAGAAATCCAACCTTCACTATAGTATTCAAATTTTGTAACATACTCTCATTTACTAATCTATTGGTTCAAGAAAATAGGAAGTTTCCCATAAAAGCGAGTCATCTGGAGCAATATCACGGACTTCGATAAATTTTTCGACCAGTGCATCATGAATAATACCCTGGAGATCCTCAACAATTTCCCCAACTGCTTCTATATCAGGAATTTCCAGGTAAAAATGGATGTGATCCGGGGCCATCCAGAGCAGTACCGTTTTCCCGGACAGGAGTGTCCCGCAGGTCAGGAAAGCATCATGAAGGTACGAAAGATAGCGTCCACTGTTGGCAAACAGCGGTACTCTTTCTTTAACAACCCAGACTACGTGAAATCTATTCTTGATCGGCCGGCCATTCTTTTTATCTCCATACGCCCCGCATCCACCGTTCCGCAGACACCTGCCGTAAAGAATATTATCTACAACTTCTGTAAAATATTTAGATTTCTCTTCACATACGGTAACAATATCTATACCTGTTCTTTTTTTCCCATCACCGACCAGACTCAAGGACGGCTGAAAAGCCTGACACTTGAACGCATCTCTCTCTCCCTGTTGATTAAGAATCCCGCAGATAAAAGATTCACGCATAGCCTGATCGATACAAATCCGGCAGTCTTTATTTGGCTCATCTCTTTTATGGATTTTGCAATGAGTACAGCGTGATTGCCCTGATTTCATCGTAAGCGTCCACAGGCACCGAATCTTGCCACGATCAGGGCGCCCGACATAGAGGGGCTATAGTCGCCCGCCCTGCTTGCGGCAATCTCCGGCACCTGTAAACGCTTACAGAGTAAAGAGTTACGCGCAAATGTGGCGGTATTGACCAGTGATTGGTTAAATTTCATCTGGCTCCTTCCCACTTTTTCATTACAATGCGTTGAGCTGCTTGCATAAATGGCACAAATGTTGATGAATCGAGAGCAGAAAGAGAAATTCCATCATAGTTCTTCAACTGGTTTCTCACAAAATCTTTATCTACCCTGTCTATTTTATTAAAAACACGTAGACAAGGAATACTACCAAGATCCAAATTCCGGAGAAGATCCTCAACAACTTTCATCTGGTCAACAAAACGCGGATTACTGATATCAACAACATGAACCAGTAGATCAGCTTCATGTAACTCTTCCAAAGTCGCCTTGAATGCCTGGAGCAATTCATCAGGCAGGTTGCGGATAAAACCAACTGTATCTGTAATAATGACCTCTACCTCTTCAGGAAAACGAAGTCTGCGGCTCGTTGGGTCAAGTGTTGCAAAAAGCTTATCTCCAGTAAATATATTACTGTTTGTCAAATTATTCAGTAACGTTGATTTTCCGGCATTGGTATATCCGACCAGGGAAAGAACAGGCAAATTCTTTTTCCGTCGTCGTGTCCGTCTATGATGTCGCTCCTTGCTGACCTTTTTCAGTCTTTTGCCAAGCTTTGCTAAACGATCATTAATACGGCGGCGATCTACTTCTAACTTTGTTTCTCCCGGTCCCCTGCCGCCAATTCCCCCTGTAAGGCGAGAGAGAGCATCGTCACGTTGCCCAAGTCGGGGTAGGAGATATTTAAGTTGAGCCATTTCAATTTGAAATTTCCCTTCACTGCTTAAGGCCCGTCTGGCAAAAATATCAAGAATAAGCTGAGTGCGATCTATAACACGAAGCTCCGTGTGATCAGTAATTGAACGAATCTGAGACGGGTTGAGTTCCTGGTCGAAGATAAGAAGATTGGCATTCAAAGAAAGAGCAGACAGCATTATCTCTCCCAATTTACCTTTTCCCATTATCAGCCGTGGATTTATCCTGTTTCTTCGCTGAATTATGGAATCTAAAACAATTACATCATCGGAGCGGACAAGTTCAGTGAGTTCATCAATAGATTCCTGGGCACGCACCTTTGAATCCGTCGTGACACTGATCAAAATAGCTCTATCCTTTCCCTTGTCTATTTCCCGTACAGGCCTGACACGGGCAAATTCACCTTCAAGAGCACTGATCAGTTCATGAAAATCATGACTTAGTTGAGATGGTACCGTTGGAGTAAGAAATCTCCAATTCCGTCCATTTTCTTTTACAGGGAGAAGATGGGCAGCATATATTTTTTCAGGAAAACCATCCGGCTGGACCTTGATCATTGCCATCAGGTCAAGACGTAAAAACAAGAGGTCCATCAAATCATCCTCTGTGAGATCCTCATCAGCTAGATGTGTGTGGACACAGCGAAGACCTTTCAGTCTGCCACTGGCTGATCGAACTTGGGGGAGAACAGGAATGACTATTTTTTTATGATCACCGACAATGACCGTTTCAACTTGACCTTTGCGAGTTAAAAGGATCCCAATCTGACGACCTATTTCTGAAGAAAGGGCGGAAATCTCCCTGGCCATCTCCGGGGAAATGATGAGCTCAATGGGCACCCGGCGTTTACTGAGACGTTCCAGTTTCTTTATCTGGGCTTTTTTCAGACCGCCGGTATTGCCGGTAATATTGCT
>JAUWDC010000069.1 GCA_030608985.1 Desulfobia sp.
CCAGCAGTTTCTTAAAGAAGGACATTTGCGTTGGGATTCCCTTGGTGAATTTTGCGCCCTTGTGCCATCGTTTGAGTATATAAAAAGTACATTCAAAAATGAAACAGCCGGGCTCTTAGCAGAGACGCTTGATCAGGCAATAGGGACGTTTCTGGAGAACGAGAAGTCTCCTTCCCGCAAGGTGAATGAGCTTGATACCCGGGGAAGCCATTTTTACCTCGCGTTATATTGGGCGCAGGCATTGGCTGAGCAGAATAAAGATAGTCATCTGCAGGCTCGTTTTGCAAAAGTAGCGCAGGAACTCCTTGGTCATGAGGTGAAAATTATTGACGAGTTGAATGCCGCCCAGGGACAACCGGTAGATATCGGCGGTTACTACCGATCAGATCCGGAAAAGACAGTACACGCTATGCGTCCCAGTGCAACGTTTAATACAATCGTGGACGCTCTCTAAGGGTAATAGTTCACCAAGGGGCTATAAGCCTTGGTAAACTCTTACCTTATCTTCTTCGATAAAAATCACTCAATAGTATGGATAATACGGAAAATTTCAAATCAATATTGCTTGCTGTCCATGTTTTAACCGGAGAGGGGAGCCGGTTATTTGGACAAAATTGGGAAAATGTCCTCTCTTCATTGAGAAGCACGCTTCAGAAAAATGGTTCTCAATGTCCGAGAAGCCGGGATGACCTGCTGTTATTTTCATATTCGCATCCATTCATTGCTTTAACAGACATAATTTTCATCCTCCGCACTTTAAAATCTGATTATCATAAGGCGCTTGATAATAAAGGGCTGCCCATTCAATTTATCATTGATTTTTATGATGATACAGGGGGACTCTCTTTAAAACTCGACTCTGGACATGATTTCTGGTCCCTTTTAACTCCGGGTAAAATATACGTATCGGAACCATTGAAAACAGAGTGGAAGCAGCTTATGTCTGGCCGAAAACTCCCCCCTCACTCATTTCGGGAAGTGGAAAACAATCTTTTTAAGCTGACGTTTTCCTCCCTTAATATGGTTGAGTCAGATTATTTGCTTCCATGTCGTAAGCTGTTGGCTCAGGGCAACCAAAAGGAGTGCTTCTATTGCGGTTTAAAAAACCATACTGCTCAGGATTGTTCGAGCAGGTTCCTCTCTTTGGAGTCAAATTGTCTCGGAGATGTAGGTTATATCCCTTTTTCAAGGTTAAACAGTATCTTGAAAACACTTCTCGCCAGCCAACAGAAATTAACAAAAATTTTGGTTGACGGCCTCACTGTAAAACAGATTAGAAAGAATGACGCTCTCCTGGCAGTTATAGCCTATTTTGATATTAACAAATTTTATCAGCTTCGTTTTTTATCTCATGTTGCATTCAGTAGTTCTTCAGATTGGACAGCAATGCTGAAAAGCAAACGAATTACTAACCGTAACAAAAATCTTTTTCTTGGATTGGATTGTTTAAGAATACAAAACTACAACCTGGCTAACAGTTACCTCCAAGAAGCCTACCTCGAAAGTGGTACGCATTTTTATGCAACAATTGGGTTGGCATTTTTAGCTTTGGAGCAGGGACGAGAGGATGAAATGTTAGTCCGTCTCAAGGAGGCAAGATCCATTGCGGTCCAGGAGAAAGAACGTGTTTATATAGAGTTGTTACTGGCACGAGGATATGAAGTGTCCGGAAAATTATGGGAGGCTACAAAAACTATAGAAGAGGTCTTGGCGTTAAAGCCGGTCCACCCTGAAATTATTTATCGACTCATACAGTTAGAAACCAAAAAAAAACGCGAGGAAGAAATTTTTCAGCAACTCCAGAAGTTGGTCACTGAATATAAAGAATTTTTCATGACTGCTCTAATGGATCCGATTTTACTTCCAATTCAAGATAAAATAGAGCCTGTTCTTCTAGAACACTTTCAGCAAACCCGCTCAGGAGCACAATCGTTATTAAGCCAGGCAGTGGCGAGGCTGGAAAGTATGGTTTCTTTATTAGGTGCTGAGGACAAGTCACTCTCTCCCAGTATAGAGTCCATCAATCGTCTCAAAGAGAAGTATGAACATGGGAGTTATTTTGATTATCTCGATGTTATGGATACGGCCAATGTTGAGGTTAATATTCTCAAAAGGATACGTATTGAAAAGATTGACGGTTTGCAGCGAACATTATCCCGAGCCCAGGAAAAAGAGGAAAAATTGCGGCAGTACTGGGAGAAATATCCCTACAAGTCTTTTTACAAATCATTTCCTGCTTTGCTTTCTTCGGTTCAGCAGCACCTTTTAACAGCCGGCAATTTGATAAAAGTGGCAAAAGATGAAAATTATCGGAAGTGTTCGGAGTTTATAGGGTTGGCTGACAAAGATTTCATGATTCTTGATAGCCGGCTCGCTAAGATGGATGCTCTGCAAACTGTCATAACAGGATTGATATACTTTCTAAAAAATCTGGCAATCACGGCTCTGTTTGTGAATCTGGTTGTCGGCTTCATGATTTTTTCTTCAGGCTCTTTACTCTCGGGAAGCGGTATTGGAGAAATGTTTTCCGGGGCCGGGAATCAGAGAACTATTTGGATTTTTGCCAACCTGCTGGTTTCACCTTTTTTGGCATTATGCGGTACTATTGCGGGGATTATTAAATCAGGAAAAAAATAGAAGGGTTGTTGTAGTATTTCCAATACCATCTTCAAGAGGACGAAGGACTTTTTACAGGAGTTCATCATCTATTGACTCTTGACAAATGTTTAATTCGGCTTATTGTATCGTTAAATGGCGATATGGCTATAAGGAGAAAGGAAGTATGAAAGCATTTATTCGTGTGATGAAAGCGTTATCTGATCCCAATAGGGTCAAAATTATGAAAATGCTGGAAGCAAAAGAACTGTGTGTATGTGAGATCACGGCTATTCTTGGTCTGGCTCAATCAACTGTTTCAAAGCATCTGAAAATACTGGAAGATGCTGATTTGGTGTTTTCTTCAAGAGAAGGCGCGTGGATGAATTATAACCTCACAGAAAATTTTGAAAATCAATACGCCGAGGTGCTTCAAAATCATTTGAAGGATTGGCTGGGGACAGATCCCCGGATACAGGATGTTCTTGCCCAGGTAAAGAGAGTTGATCGATTAAGAGTGTGTGCTGCCTGATCACAGAGAAAGGATCAATCATGGAAAAAATATCTAATAATGGCTGTGCCTGCCACTCAGAGAGCTGTTGTCCTCCGCCTTCAATTTGGAAAAAAAATAAATCTCCGGCGGCATATATCATCTTTGGATTACTGCTAGTCGTTGTATGGTACGCCATCTACCGACAGCTTGAGCCATTTTCATTTTTTTTGACTTACAGGATTTTTGGACTGACCCATGGGAGCCATTTGGCCGAGGCTGTTCAGTTTTTTCTGTATGACACCCCTAAAGTTCTGATGCTTCTCGCCATTGTTATCTATGGTGTCGGCATTATTCGAACTTTTTTTACCCCGGAACGAACCAGGAAAATACTTGCCGGTAAAAGAGAATCTTTTGGCAATGTTCTGGCCGCACTTCTCGGTATTGTCACACCGTTCTGCTCATGCTCGGCTGTTCCACTTTTCATTGGATTTGTGACAGCTGGAGTTCCTCTTGGAGTCACTTTGTCTTTCCTGATTGCAGCTCCCATGGTCAATGAAATCGCCTTGGTCCTTCTGTATGGATTGCTGGGCTGGAAGGTGGCTGCGCTGTATCTGACCACCGGCCTGCTCATTGCGATAGTTTCAGGATGGGTTATCGGCAGGTTGGGCATGGAAAACCATATTGAAGACTGGGTCCGTGAAATGCGAGCTAATGCCAATGATGTTCCAGATACCAATATATCATGGAATGAAAGATTTCTTCAAGGCTGGCAGGCTGTCAAAGATATTGTCGGTAAAGTCTGGATATACGTCATTGCCGGTATCGCAGTGGGGGCGGGGATCCATGGATATGTTCCTGAAGGCTTCATGGCTTCCATAATGGGCAAGGAGGCATGGTGGAGTGTTCCTGCTGCTGTTGTTATTGGTATTCCCATGTACTCAAATGCCGCAGGAATTGTTCCGGTCATTCATGCACTGCTTGGCAAAGGCGCTGCTCTGGGGACAGTTCTGGCTTTTATGATGAGTGTGATTGCCCTTTCTCTGCCGGAAATGGTAATTCTGCGCAAAGTCCTCAAACCAAGGTTGATTGGCATCTTCATTGCTGTAGTCGGCTCCGGGATATTGATGGTCGGTTATCTTTTTAACATTATAATTTAGTGCCTTAAGTGATCTGAAATGCCTAAAATACAGGTACTATCTGATCAAATAATTCCTTAACTTTAGCTCACTTTAGGCACGTATAACTTTAGACACTTTTCCGGCATGTCTGGGTAGGAGGAGAAAATGGAAATTAAAGTGTGTGGTCCTGGGTGTGCGAAGTGCACGGAAGCAGAGCAGATTGTCAAAGACGCTGTCGCTGAGACTGGTATCAAGGCTTCAATTGTGAAAGTGACGGATTTTCAGGAAATGGCAATGCTTGGGGTACTGTCAACTCCTGCTATTGTTATTGACGGGAAGATAAAATGCGTGGGCAAGGTGCCGACAAAAAATGAAATTTCAGAATGGATTCAGAGAGGGAATTAGAACATAGCTGACAACTGATTGAGAAAGATTGAAAATCAGCTTAAGAACTATAAGCTGATCTGCCAATTTTTGTTTATCCCGCGCGTTACACTATTTTCACATCAAGAGGATGAGAGGTGTTTAGGTGGACATCCCTTTGTGGTATGGCAATAACGACGTTATTTTTCTGGAAAAGCTCATCCACAATAAATCGAATCTTACTTTCAGTTCTTGCCCGTTCCAGAAGGCCTTTCTGTTTCCTCATTCGTATCCAGAAATAGAGATCAAAAATCAATGAGCTGTCACCAAAATCGCGTAAAATGACTTCAGGAGACGGATCGTGTAAAACATTATTTTGATCTTCTGCTGCCTGGAGCATCAACCGTGAAACTTCGGCAATTTCAGAACCATATTCCACTCCGACAGTCACTTTACAGCGTATTTTTCGGTCAGAGAGAGTCCAGTTTATGATATTTTTCTCGAGCAGGCTGCTGTTCGGGACAATAATATTGACATTGTCCCCGGTTAGTATGGTTGTACATCGGGAACCCACCTTCTGAATCATTCCAACATTGTTGTCAACTTCCACAGTGTCGCCAATTTTTACCGGGCGTTCAATCATGAGGATAAATCCACTTATGAAATTGTTCAGCAGATTCTGGCTGCCTAATCCGACACCGATTGCTACAGCCCCCCCCAGAAAGGTAAGAGCTGTCAAGGGAATATGGACAGTTTTCATGCTGAAAATAACAAGAATAAAAAACACTATAATACAGAACGCCTTGTCAATTGCGTGTGCCGCACTTTCGTCAAGGCGCGTTTGCCGAAGCAGGCTCCACAGAATAAATTGTGAAACCAGCTTGCAAAGCCACCAACCGACGGCAAGAATCAGGAGAGCCAGAATTATTTTTTTCACGGTGACAGGATGGTCGTCAACAATCCACAACTCGAGATCCCATTTTGATGATATCTGTTTGCCCAGTACGACAAGTCTCTCTTTAAAAGAAATATCCTGTTTCTGAGTACCAATTTCATGAAGGAAGCGGTTGTTCAGCCATCTGACTTCCTGGAGGCTTGACAGGTATTCAATATTGATCTCAGACAATTTTTTGAGGGCGTTGAATTGTTTTTCACCATCTTCCCTGCCGGCAATCAGAAATTGGAGAGGAGGAAATTCTGCCTGCAACTGTGTTTGATAATTTTGTTCTATGATAATTTGGCTATCTATTTTCTGCAGGTTTTCCAAGGCCTCTCCACGCCATTCTTCTAGCTGTGCAATATCCACATCTTCTTTAAGAATCACATAGCGATTTTTCCAAAGCTGCTCTGCCTGAGGAAAAATAGACAAAAGAGCTTCATTGTATTCAATAGCCTTCTGGTAGGTTGCTTTCCAGGCTTTCTGGGTGGCAAGCCAGGATTTTGCTTTTTCCCTGGCCTCTTCATCGTCACCATCCAGAGAATCAAGTTTCTTCTGTGCCCGAAGTTTTCCCCGTTCTGCAACCTCCAGTTTTTTTAATAGTTTGGCAACGCGTTCCTTTATCTCTTCTTTCTTTTCTTCAAAAAGTTTTAATTTTTCCCTCAAGTCCTCTTCGTCATACACAAGGTGAGAACCAATCCAGTCTGCCTGCTGTTGCGATATCTCACTCTCTATTTCACTGATATCTGTCTCAATTTCAATATTTCTAACGACAATTTTTTCCAAACTATATTGTGATGTTGATAATTCTTCTTCCAGAACAGCCAGTTGAATCGTCCATTCTCTTTTGGAGGATGGTTCCGCATTATCTCCGACACTTCGGTCTTTATCTATGAGAAGACGGACGTTCTGACCGGCTTGATTCATTTTCAGATGTGATTCTTCAAGCCTTTTTTTCGCTAATTGCAAATAGTGTCGGGATGCCTCTTCTTTTTGCACCGCAACATCATACTTGTGCAGAAATTTATCGTAAAAGCTTAAATTGTAGGGAGGAGTCTGGGATATAAGGGTT
>JAUWDC010000059.1 GCA_030608985.1 Desulfobia sp.
ATATGGTGCAGAAAATTGCAGAGAGGGTTTTTGTCATGCACCAGGGAAAAATAGTTGAACAGGGGGGAACCATTGATATATTCTCTCAGCCAACAGATCCATATACAATCAAGCTTATGGAGAGTGTTCCAAAGGGAGAACCGTTACCTAAAGAGGGGAAAAAGCCCTTAATAACAGTCGAGAACCTCCATTGCCATTTCTCCATTAAAAAAGGTTTTTTCAGACGAAAAGTTGCCGAAATAAAAGCGGTTGATGATGCGAGTCTCACTATTAAACAAGGCACGACTTACGGGATTGTCGGAGAATCAGGCTCCGGCAAAAGCACTCTGGGTCTCTGCATACTGCGCCTTGTTTCATGCCGGGGGAATATCATTTATAATGGTGAGCAGCTTCTGCAAAAAAATAAAAGTTCCATGCGATCTCTACGCAAAGAGCTGCAAATTGTTTTTCAAGATCCCTTTTCTTCCCTCTCGCCACGGCTTACTATTTTTCAGATTATTTCTGAGGGATTGCGTGTCCATAATATTGGCAGGACAAAGGAAGACCGACGGCGTATTGTTGAAGAAAAACTGCTGGAGGTTGGTCTCACTGCAGAAATGGCAGACCGCTATCCCCACGAATTTTCAGGAGGTCAGCGTCAGCGCATTGCTATTGCCAGAGCCATAGCTTTATCACCTAAATTTATTATCCTTGACGAGCCCACCAGCGCCCTTGATATGACCATCCAGGCCCAGATTATAGAATTACTGCGTGATCTCCAGGAAAAATATCAGATTACCTATCTTTTCATCTCTCACGATTTACGCGTTGTCAAAGCTCTGGCCGATGAAATTGCTGTAATGAAAAATGGTAGAATTGTTGAACAGGGCAACGCTCATGAAATTTTCTCAAACCCATCGCATCAATATACACAGCAGCTTTTTAACGCTGCTTTCTAAAATTCAATTTCTCTTTTCCGAAAAATTCCCTCTCTCTCATATAAATATGCTATAAATAAATTCTGCTTTAACCATCCTAACCCGGACAAGCCGGAAGAGTGTCTAAAGTTATAAGTGCCTAAAGTGAGCTAAAGTTAGGGAATTATCTGATCAGATAGCACCTTTACTTTAGGCACGTTAGATCACTTTAGACACTTAAGGCACTAACTATTTTATTTTACCAACAAGGAATCTACCGTCATGCCAGAAAACATCTACGGATTCAAATACAACCAATATGGAAACACTGAAGCTATTATTGCTTATAACAAAGGAATCATACTTCAGACCAACAACTATACAAACAAGGGATTAGCTTATAGTGACGAGGAGAGATATCGACTCAAACTCATAGGTGCTTTGCCGCCGTCTGTGCGCCCCCTTGAAAAGCAGGTCGTCAACAGTGCCGACAAAGTTGCCGGCAAAGAAGATGACATAGAACGTTTTATTTATATCCGCTCCCTGTTTGATCGCAATGTGACCTTGGCCCATGCCTTGGTGAAAAGCGATATTGAACGCTACATGAAAATTATCTACACTCCGACTGTCGGTCTTGCCTGCCAGCGGTATTCGTCCATGTTCCGTACTGCCAACGGCATACATTTCTATCCGGGCAACATTGACCAGGCGGAAAATATCATGCGCCGTTTTGTACACAGGAATATACGTGTTGCCGTGGTTACAGACAACCAGGGTATTCTCGGCATCGGGGACCAGGGTGCAGGAGGTATTGCCATTTGCCTTGGCAAGCTTATGCTCTATACCCAGGGCGCCGGTATTGCCCCCTGGCATTGCCTGCCCATCTCTCTTGATGTAGGCACCGACAATAAAGAGCTTCTTGATGATCCTTATTACCTTGGATGGCGGCATAAACGAATAAGAGGGGATCAGTATGTCCAGTTTATCCAGCGATTTGCCAGGGCATTCAGGGCTGTTTTTCCAAATGCCCTCTGTCAGTGGGAGGATTTTTCCAAACAGAACGCCTTTGCCATCCGGGATTCCTATCTGCATGATCTGATTTCATTTAATGATGACATCCAGGGTACCGGATCTGTGACCCTGGCCGCCATCCTCACCGGCATGAAAATCAAAAAAGAAAAGATTATTGACCAGCGATACCTCATCCATGGTGCAGGAGCAGGCGGTATCGGCATTGCCGAACAGATTGAAACTGCCATGATTGAAGAAGGACTGTCAGAGAAAGTCGCCAGGAGCCGGATATACACCCTTGACAGTCGTGGCCTTGTCACCACCGACCGCGCTCTTGAACCCTATAAACAAAAATTTGCCAAAAACCCGGCAGAGATATTATGGATGAAAGAGAGTTCTGATAATACGCTTGAGAACGTCATTAAGAATGAGAAAATCACTGTTCTCATCGGAACGTCCGGTCAGCAGGGGTGCTTTACCGAACAGGTTGTTAAGGCTGTGCACCAGAATACTGACCGGCCAATGATTCTGCCTCTCAGTAATCCCACAGCAAATTGTGAAGCATTACCGGAAGATATTTATAAATGGACAGATGGAAAAGCCCTTGTCGCCACCGGCAGCCCTTTTGCCCCCGTGGAATATGGGAGCTCAACATTCCATATCGGCCAATGTAATAATGTTTTTGTTTTCCCAGGTGTTGGTCTCGGTATTATTGCCTCGGGTGCAAAAGAGGTGTTGCCTGCATTCTTTACGGCAGCCGCAAAAGCTGTTTCGGAGTCTGTTACCGACGAGGCTATGGCAAAGGGTGAACTTGTCCCCCCTGTTTCAGAACTGCAGGATGTCAGCCTGAAAGTTGCCCGAAAAGTCGGTGAGACAGCCATTTCAGCTGATGTCGGCCGCCTGTGTGCCTTCAGCGACTTCCAGCATAATAATGATCCTGAAAGACTGCGTGAACTCATTATGAACATGCGCTGGCAGCCGGAATATCTCCCGATTATTCGTGAGACCCAGGAATAGTGTCATGTCTAGTGACACTAGCCTCACCGTTTTCAGGATGATAGACAATAAGTAAGGGTTTTCTGCATTGCCGGGCCACCGTTTCTGCCAGGGAGCCAAAAAAAAGCTTTTTAATAACACTTTTCCGTGAGGCTCCCATGACCAGAAGATCATGGTTGTTTGATTCTGCAACAATGGTTTCCTGCCTAGCATCGGTAGAGATAACATCAACACTGGCAGTCATAGCAATGTCATGAGCCTGGGTCCAGTGTGCTAATTCCGCCTTTTTCTCAGCCACCTCGGCAGGTGAAGCTCCAGAATGAAGTAATAGAAGAAGAGTGACCCGGTGTTCGCCTATCCTGGAAAGTGCGGAAATTATCGGCTCCAGGCTATACAATTCTTTTGTATCGACCAGGGGAACAAGAATACGCTCCGTATGCAGAGCGCCATAGAATCGGACAACAACCACAGGACAGATTACGTGGCGTGCCACTGTTTCAAGAATCTGCTGGAATCCCTGGAAAGTCCCTTCAACAGGAAAACCAAGAACAACGGCAGAGGCTGCATTATACTCAACAGCTGAAACCAGGGCATCAGACACACCTGCATATTGAATAAGTTCCGTTTCAAGAGTGTACCCGAGTTGTTCCACCTCTTCTCTTTCCGGCCTGAAAAGATCATCAATTTCCTTATCCGAAATATGATCAATGGTCCCGGGTTTCACAACACGAATTGACAAAGGAGTCGCCTTGAAATGATGGGCAAGCAATGTGGCAATACGCGCCAGCCCTGGGACAGTCGCAAGATTTGAGGCTCCAAAAGCAACATATCCGTTTGAATCGGTGGGGGGAACAAGCTTCTGCCAGGTCCAGGGAACAATCTTGATTCCATGAGAAGTCTGATGCCAGATATCACAGTTTTTGTCACTCAAGCCATAACATTCCGGACGATGGGTATACTGTTCCTGAGTCTCCCCGGCTTTTTCAAGAGCATATCTTGCTCCCACAGGTCCAAAAAGTTCCGTCAACACCACTGTAGTCAAAACAACTGGAATAATGACATGGGCATATTGGGAGAGTTGCTCTACTCCGCTGATAAGAAAAATAAGACCTATGGCAACGCCGGCCTGAGGGATCAGAGCCATTCCCAGATAATTTTGAACAGCACGGCAAGCCCCTGTCATCCTTGCCCCGGTATAGGCTCCTACCATTTTCCCAGCAATACGGCTTAGAAAATAAGCAAGACCAATCCACCCTGCCCTGCCGACATCTTCAACTTGCAGATGAAGCCCTGCCAGAGTAAAAAACAACACATAAATAGGCGGTTCAAAGGAATTCAGAATCCTGAATAATCGAACATCTCGAGTATCTTTGTTTACAATAATAAAGCCTGCCGCCATGCCGGCAAGGAGTGGAGAGAGGTCAAACATCCGGCAGATTTCACCGCTGAGTAGAAGGAGGCCCAGGCCGGCTGTTAACATTTCTTCCTGACGTTGTAACCTCGGCAGTATAAAATCAAGAAGCAGTCCAGTGGCAACACCTATAAAAAGCGCCAATGATATTTCGAGAAAACCCGTTGTAACAGCCATTGTGATCGCCCTGCCAGTGTCTCCGACCAAGTGGGAGGCAATAGCAAGGGCGAAACCAAAAATCATAATGGCCACACCGTTATTGATGGCCACTACTGTCATGAGTGTTGATGTAAGCGGACCGGATGCTCTGAGCTCTCGGGTAACGTGCAATATCGTTGCAGGTGCTGTGGCAATGGCTATTGAACCTAAAAGAATAGCAAGAATGAAATAATCCAGGCTAAGCCAACTTCCTGAGTTAAGATGTGCATACGGAGCAATCAGATAGATAGAAACAGTAACAATAAGAAAAGCCCCAACTCCCTCAAGAACTGCTATGAATCCAATACTTTTTGCTGTTTTACGCAACCGAGACAGCTCAATATGCTCTCCAATACCAAAGGCAATGAGCATTAGAGCTATCTGGGTGAAATGCTCCAGCTGTCCAACTATGCTTTCCGAAGAAATAATATTCAGCCCGCTCGATCCAAGCAGCAAGCCGGCCAATATATATCCTGTCACAGAAGGCAGCTTGATTTTTTGACCTATTTTGGCAAACAGGAGCCCAACTGTGAGCAGGATTGCAAGTCCAAGGGTAACTTCAGTCATTATCGTATTGGTTTACTATCTCAAAAAGGATCTTGAAGTATTTTCAAAGGAATAATTATACCCCTATCAGTACCAACTTGTAACTTAATACTTAAATCTTAAATCTTAAAGTGATACAATCTTATAATCAACTTAGACATCTCTCCAAAGGAACGAAATATGAACGAGATCATTGAAAAGATAAGGCAGAGAGACCCGGGCCAGAATGAATTTTACCAGGCGGTTGAAGAAGTGCTTGATACTGTTAAACCTGTTATAGAACGCCACCCTGAATACCGACAGGCCGCTATTCTCGAGAGAATTATCGAACCGGAACGGGTTATCATGTTTCGTGTGCCCTGGATGGATGACCAGGAACAGGTTCATGTCAATCGAGGTTTTCGGGTTGAAATGAACAGTGCTCTCGGGCCATATAAGGGTGGGCTTCGGTTTCATCCCTCGGTTAATCTTGGAATCATCAAATTTCTGGCCTTTGAACAGGTTTTCAAAAATAGTCTGACCACCCTTTCCATGGGTGGCGCTAAGGGTGGTTCGGATTTTAATCCCAAAGGAAAATCAGACAATGAAGTAATGCGTTTCTGCCAGAGTTTCATGTCGGAACTTTACCGTCATATAGGCCCGTACACAGATGTTCCTGCCGGAGATATAGGTGTCGGTGCCCGGGAAATAGGATACCTGTTCGGGATGTATAAAAAATTGCGCAATGAGTTTACCGGAGTCCTTACAGGAAAAAGCCTCAATTGGGGCGGCAGCCTCATTCGTCCAGAAGCCACCGGTTACGGCAATGTCTATTTTGCCGCTGAAATGCTTGCAACCCGGGAAGAAAGTTTTGAGGACAAAAAATGTCTGGTCTCCGGATCCGGCAATGTTGCCCAGTTTACAACCGAAAAAGTCCTTCAGCTAGGCGGCAAGGTTCTTACACTTTCAGACTCATCCGGCTACATCTATGACGAAGAAGGTATTGATGAGCAAAAACTTGCCTTTGTCAAAGAACTAAAAAACATCCGGAGGGGCAGAATAAGGGAATATACAGAGAAATATCCTGGAGCAGTATACACTGATGCCGATCTCAGCCTTGGTTACAACCCTCTCTGGAATCACAAGGCCGACTGTGCCCTTCCCAGTGCCACAGAAAATGAAATTAACGGCCAGGATGCCCAGAATCTCATTGATAACGGCATTACCCTTATCAGTGAAGGATCAAACATGCCGAGCACCCCGGATGCAATCCGCCTTTTCATACAGCATAAACTTCTTTATGCGCCAGGCAAGGCCTCCAATGCAGGCGGTGTCGCCGTCTCCGGCCTAGAAATGGCCCAGAACAGCATGCGTCTCAGCTGGCCCAGGGAAGAGGTGGAATCCCGTCTGAAGATCATCATGAAATCCATCCACAAAACATGCATTGATGTCTCAGATTACTATGGGATGAGTGGAAACTATGCTGCAGGAGCAAATATCGCCGGCTTTGTGAAAGTGGTGAATGCCATGCTTGACCAGGGAGTGGTTTAGTTTTAACACTTATCCTATACAAGTGACTAAAGTTATAAATGCCTAAAGTGAGCTAAAGTTGAGGAATTATCTGATCAGATAGTACCTTTGCTTTAGGCACTTCAGATCACTTTAGTCACTTAAGGCACTATGCAACAAAGAGCTTAACACACAGCGAAGAATTTTTTTGCCACGAAAAAATAATATCTGCTCACATTTCCTTTCACCCTGCATTATCGTAAAAACAGGTTGTTCCACAGTAATTGGTGAAAACAATTTCTTCTCCCTCATCCTGGATATAATTTGGCATGAGTGGAATTTTCCCCCCACCCCCAGGCGCATCCACAGCATAGAGGGGAACCGCC
>JAUWDC010000009.1 GCA_030608985.1 Desulfobia sp.
TAGCACCCATCATTACAGCAGTTTTAAACAGATATCTAAAACAAAATTCCAGTTTCTTGTCGGGATGGTTCTTTTACTCATGGTCATCGCAACGGAACCTCAAGTAACACTTTTTCTGCTTGGAGTAGTGTATGTCCTATCTGGACCTCTGGCGGGGGGGTATCGGGTACTGGTTCGTAACAGAAAGAAAATTACTAATAAGCAGAAAAAACCTATGTAAAAAAATAGTGGAGAATCTGGTTTGTTACTCTCCCTGTTGTGAGGGAAAAAATGACTCAAGAAAAAGATAAAGTTTTTATTTTCGATACAACCTTGCGTGATGGTGAGCAATCTCCTGGCGCAACAATGAATATGCAGGAGAAGTTTCGTCTTGCCCAGCAGCTTGTAAAATTAAATATAGATATAATCGAAGCTGGATTCCCTGTGGCATCAGCGGGTGATTTTGACTGTGTCAAAAATATAGCCGATAATATTAAGGGTGTACAGGTGACCGGTTTAGCGCGCACAAATCAAAAGGATATTGATGCTGCGTGGGAGGCTTTAAAAAATGGGGAAAACCCCAGGATCCATACCTTTCTGGCCACCTCTGATATCCATTTGAAGCATAAGCTGAAAATGACTCGTGATCAGGTGCTTGATCTTGCTGTTTCCTCGGTAAAATATGCTGCCTCAAAAACTCCTAATGTTGAGTTTTCCGCTGAAGATGCCACGCGAAGCGATCTTGATTTTGTCTGCCGTGTTTTTGAAGCCGTTATTAATGCAGGGGCAAAAATTCTGAATTTTCCAGATACAACCGGATATGCCCTGCCTGATGAATTTGCCGCTCAGATCCGATACCTGATTGAAAATATTCCAAACATTGATCAGGCAGTCTTGAGTGTTCATTGCCATAATGATCTTGGACTTGCTGTTGCCAACTCTCTGGCTGCTATTAAGGCCGGAGTGAGGCAGGTAGAAACGACTTTGAACGGAATTGGTGAAAGAGCCGGTAATACCGCCATGGAAGAGCTGGTGATGGCGATCAGAACCAGGGCTGATCTTATGGATGTACGTACTGATATTGCCACAGAATATATCCATCCTTCAAGCCGTATGGTGAGTTCAATTACCGGGATGCCTGTACAACCGAATAAGGCAATTGTCGGAGCCAATGCCTTTGCCCATGAATCGGGAATTCATCAGGATGGAGTACTTAAAGAGAGGACTACATATGAAATCATGAATCCCTGCGATATCGGTTTGAGTGAAGGAGGAAGTCTTGTTCTTGGAAAACATTCAGGAAGGCATGCCCTGAAAGACAGACTCAAAACGATGGGATATGCTGCGTTGACCGATGTGGAGCTTAACAGGGTTTTTTCCCGTTTTAAAGAATTGGCTGACGTGAAAAAAGATATGGTTGATGAAGATCTGGAAGCTATTCTTCTTGATGAAGTTATTCAGATCCCGGAAATCTATCAACTTATCTCACTTGGTGCTATGAGTGGCAATAAAACCATGCCTGCTTCAGCTGTGAAGTTGATGGTGAATGGGATTGAAAAACAAGGTGCTGCCATTGGTGTCGGCCCAATTGACAGTGCATTTCGGGCCATTGCTGAATTGACAGGAACCAGGAGTAAACTTCTCTATTTTGCAGTGAGTTCCATTACCGGCGGTACGGATGCCCAGGGAGAAGTCATGGTCAGGGTTGAGGATGATGGCAAGATTGTTGTCGGTCAGGGTGCAGATCCTGATATTATTACAGCTGCAGCCAAAGCTTACCTGAAGGCCTTGAATCGATTGGAGTATTTGAAAAAATGAAAGAAGCTGTAAGCTTTTAGCCGTTAGCTGTTAGGTCAGGAAATCAATAAGAAACATAGCGTCCTAAACGCTGATAGCTGATAGATAGAATGAAGGAGTAAACATGACTACTAAATCATATAATGTTGCTGTGGCTGGTGCTACTGGTGCTGTTGGTGGTGCTATGCTTGATGTTCTTACTCGCCGAGATTTTCCCATCAAGGAGTTGCGCCTTCTTGCTTCCGAACGATCTGTTGGTAAGAAATTAAAGTTCAGGGACCAGGAGATTGCTGTACAACTTCTCAGCAAAGAGGCATTTGAAGGGATTGATATAGCGCTTTTTTCTGCAGGGGCTTCTCGTTCATTGGATTTTGCTCCGGCAGCAGCGGCAGCAGGGGCTGTTGTCGTGGATAATTCCAGTGCGTACAGAATGGATCCTGATATTCCTCTTGTTGTTCCCGAGGTGAATCCTGGAGCAATCGCCCAGTATACAAACAGGGGAATAATCGCCAATCCCAATTGTTCCACTATACAGATGCTGGTTGCATTAAAACCCATCTATGACAAAGTTGGAATCAAACGAATAGTTGTTTCAACGTATCAGGCTGTTTCAGGAACAGGCGCCAATGCTATTGCAGAACTGCAAAATCAGGTAAAGGCCTATGCAGCTGGAGAGCCAATTACGAAAGAGGTATATCCCCATCAGATTGCTTTTAACTGTCTGCCTCATATTGACTCATTCTTAGAGAGTGGCTACACCAAAGAAGAGATGAAAATGGTCAATGAGACCAGGAAAATATTTGATGACAGCACGATTGGTGTGACTGCAACAACGGTCAGGGTTCCTGTGACATATGGCCATTCCGAATCTGTTAATATTGAAACAAAGAAGAAAATCAGTGCGGAAGAAGTGAAAGAACTTATGAAAAATGCTCCCGGTGTCTTGTTGGTTGATAACCCTCAGGAATGTCAATATCCGCTGGCACTGGACTGCGAAGGTAAGTTCGAAACACTTGTCGGACGAATTCGTGAAGACGAGTCTATTGACAATGGCATCAACATGTGGATTGTCTCAGACAATATTCTGAAAGGCGCAGCTCTCAATACTGTCCAGATTGCAGAGGTCCTGATTAAGGATTATCTGTAAGTCTCTCACAGAGGCACAGAGTTCACAGAGACTTTTTTTGTTTTTCTCTCTGTGTCTCTGCGAGCTCTGTGAGAGCTTAACTTTCATAAGTTCGTTATGACTCCTTGTCATGGAGGTTACATAGCAAATGCTTAATACATGCGAATAATCGCCGGAATTGCCCGTGGCCGAAAACTTATTTCTCCTGGAGCTAAAGGTGGGAAAAATGAAATACGGCCAACGTCTGATCGAGCCAGAGAGGCACTGTTCAACATTCTGGGAAGCGATGTGTGCGGGGCCAGAGTCCTTGATCTTTTCGCAGGTACAGGGGCCTTGGGGCTTGAGGCGTTGAGTCGAGGGGCTGATTCCGCTGTCTTTATTGATAAAAGTCAGACCGCTATTGGAATGATTAACAAGAATATTCAGCGGACAGGTTTTTCCGATAAAGTGACTATTCTCAAGCGGGATTTGTCAAAAAAAAACTTTCTTGACAGCAAATATATCCCAGGCAAAGGTTTTTCCTTAGTTTTTATGGATCCTCCTTATAGGACAGATCTTGCGATAGAACTTCTTTCCCTGCTTGGGAGAGGGTCATATATCGTGAGACATGGTGTTGTCGTGGCAGAATCGAGTGTAAACGTCCAACTACCGGAGAAAACAGGACTACTGAAATGCTACGATAAACGTCAATATGGAGAAACGGCATTCTGGCTGTATCTGTTGCAGAATAGGAACAAAATATGACTATAGATCAAGCAGAAAGTGCAAGTGAAGAAAAAAAGATTGCAATTTACCCAGGGACGTTTGATCCTATTACAATGGGGCACCTCGATATTGTAAAACGGGCTGCGGAACTTTTTGATAAGGTTATAATTGCCATTGCCCGTAATCCTGCCAAAACAACACTCTTTTCTGTTGAAGAGAGGTTGAAGATGATTCAAGATTGTTTCCCTGCCGAAAATAAAAAAATTCAAGTCGTAGCAGTTCAGGGGCTTATAGTTAATTATGCCAAGAGTGTGGGCGCTAGAGCTCTCGTTAAAGGTTTACGAGCTCTTTCCGATTTCGATTATGAATTTCAACTCGCTTTGATGAATCGAAGAATGGAAAGGGATGTCGAGACAGTATTTCTAATGACAGGACTTCGCTGGATTTACATAAGCTCGAGTATTGTCAAAGATGTTGCCAGTCATGGTGGTGATGTCAATGGCCTTGTTCCTGATCATGTAGGCGATAAACTCAGGGCACATTTTTCAAAGTAGAAATTATGAAACTGAATTTGACTCGCCGGGCCTTTTTGAAACGTTCCTCCATTGCTGCCGCCGCTTTTTCCTTGTCGGATCATCTGTCTCCTTCTTTTGTCTCTTCTGCCTCTTCAGGCTCCCACAGTAACACAGAAATAATACCCACTGTCTGTGGACTCTGTAAAGCCCGCTGCCTCGTAGAAGGTGTAATCAGGAATGGCCGTCTTCACCATATTCAAGGGAACGGTAAAAGTCCATTTAACGGAACAAAAGTGTGTGCACGTGGATTGGCTGCTGTAAAGCTACTGTATGATCCTGATCGATTGAAATACCCTTTAAAGCGTTCAGGGCGAAGAGGCGAGGGGAGATGGACCAGGATAAGTTGGCAGGAAGCCATAACTGTTGTCAGCAGTGAAATTAAAAGAGTGCTGGCATCGAGAGGGCCGGAAGGGCTGGCATTGTTGGCTGGAGGTTCTTCTTCCTGGTACATAAGAAAACTATTTCAGGAAATGGATGTTCCGCATATTTATGATGCATCCTGGAACTATTGTGACAGTATTCGCAATATTGCCTACGAATCAGTCTTTGGTGATTCTCCTGGAGATTTTCATAGTCTTGATTACACCAATACTCGCTGTATTGTTCTTATGGGTTCCCATCTTGGCGAAAATGTTCAGGTTCCGGAGTTGAAAAAATTTACAGAAGCTCTGGAAAAAGGTTCTCAATTAATTGTTGTTGACCCCCGTTATTCTGCTCCTGCCAATAAAGCCGGCTATTATCTCCCTATAAAACCAGGAACTGATACAGCGCTTATTCTTGGCTGGCTCCATCATATTATTGATAATGAGCTTTATGATGAGTCATGGGTACGAGACAATATTGAGGGGTTCGATCAGTTAAAAGAACATGTCAGCCAGTATTCACTTGAACGGGTAGAGGCCATCACGGATATTCCTGTCCAGCAGATTCGTGAAACTGCAAACCTTATGTCTTACCACGCACCTGCAACAATTATCCATCCAGGGGGGCATGGAGGCTGGTATGGGAATGATGTACAGCGGATAAGGAGTCTGGCTATCCTGACAGCTGTCCTTGGTTCCTGGGGAGCTACAGGTGGAATTAAACCACCAGTCAAGAGAGAAAATGAACGTCTTGCTCCATTTAAACTGCCCCAACAAAATTCATCTTTTTCATTATTGAGAAATAAAATATTGCGAGGTGATATAGGGGTTGTTGGTTGTTGGGGGCAGAATCCTCTCCAGAATCATCCCTTGCCCTATAAAACTATCGATGCTTTTAATAAAGCAGATTTTATTTTTGCAACAGATGTACTGCCAACAGAATCAATTCTCTATGCTGATATTGTCCTTCCCGAAACAACCTTTCTAGAGCGCTACGATATGCTTGAGAGCTGGGTGAGTGACAATCAGTCTGTGATTGCAAGTAGATTCCCTGTTGTTGCCCCTCATTTTGAATCCAGGGATCCATACTGGATTGTCCAGCAACTGAGTAGGCAGATAGGTAAAGGGAGAATGTTTGGTCATTCCGGAGTTGAAGAATTCCTCGACTTTCAGCTTCGTCAGGTTGATTCTTCACTTCAGGAATTGTCAAAAAATAATGGGTTTATTCGTTTGCCTGATCTTGAGGACAATAATGGGGTGGACTGGGAAAGGAGGTCTTTTCCAACTTCAAGTGGAAAAATTGAGGCCGCCTCCATGTATTTCCAGAAACATGGATGGTCACCCATGCCAACTTATGAGCCGATTGATTCTCCTCCTTCTGGTTTTTTCAGACTGCTTTACGGTCGCTCGCCTGTGCATTCTCTTACCCAGACATGCAATAATACTTGGCTCAATCATGAATCTCCTGAAAATGAAATCTGGGTAAACGATACTGTTGCCAAGACAATGGGCTTAGCTGAAGGAGAAAATATTATACTTGAAAATCAGGATGGAATACGTTCCATCACAGCCATTAGAGTTAAGGTGACACCGGGAATTCGACAGGACTGTGTGTATGTGGCCCATGGATATGGAGCCCGGTCTTCTCTACTCAGCCAAGGCTTTAATCGGGGTGTTTCTGATACATATCTCATGACACGCAGTAAAAAAGATCCGATTAGCGGTGTTCGGGGGATGCGTACTAACTTTGTTCGATTCCGCAAAAGTTAGAGGGTTATTTTGGTGAAAGAAAGAAGATCTTTTCTGGAAAATTCCTGGTTCTGGGTAAAGTTGTCTGCAACTGCTGCCCTGTGTTACCCTCTTTTTCGTTTTCTTCATTATCGGGTTCCCAAAAAGCCAAGACTTGTAAGGGTCAATCAACAGCTTCTGGAAGGAGAAGTGTACCTTGCTCCTGACTTTGCTCTTTTCCAGGGTGCGACACATGCCTGGGCCGTATCCCGGACCTGTACTCACCTCGGGTGCCGCCTGAATTATAATGAAGAAGAAAATCTTTTAATCTGCCCATGTCACAAGAGCAAGTTCACCACCGAAGGAAAAATGGTTGCCGGCCCGGCTGTGAAGGATCTTCCAGGCTTTAAAGCCGAGAAAATGACAGGTGATGGTAAGGGGTATGTCGTAACGCTGTTTGGCTAATGAGTCTGTCGGTTAAATTCAAAAGTTCAGGATGTTAATGAATATTGCTGCTAAGGGACGGGAATTAAATAAATTGCTCCAAATTAGCAGGATTTTGCGTCGTCTTCAAGGCGCGAGGAGAGAGCATAACGAGTTATGTGACCGACGAGCAACGCAGAAGACGGCGGAAAAGACAATAATTTGGGGTAATTTATTTAATGTACGTTCCTAAGATAACTGACATAAAATGGGGCGAAAAAAGTCTTATATCGCTTTATATTTCTGTTGTTTCAGGGGTTGTCATAGCCCTCCAGTATGATCCTCGCCATCCCTTTTATTCCACAGTTTCTCTGGATATGCTCATTCCTTTTGGCAGCTTCTGGCGTTCTCTTCATTTCTATTCAAGCCAGATGTTTTTTCTTTTTTCTGCTGTTCATCTCTGGGCAATTATCTACAATAGATCGTATCTTCGTCTGCCAATGCCGAAATGGCTTTTCTTTGTTGGGACTTTTCCAGTATCAATATTACTCCTTTTTACAGGATATGTGCTCCGGGGTGACACTACCGGAGAATCAGCAGGAATCATCGCTGAACAGCTGTGTCTGACAATTCCCTATGTTGGTGAATTACTCAACTCTGTTTTGTTTGCTGTTTCTGATGAGGGTGTGAAGAGGGTGTATGCCAATCATCTTATTGGCCTGGGAGTCATATGGGGGATACTGGCCTGGGATCACCTTCGTCGTTTCCGAGCCAATATCGTCAATCACGGCTTGCTCATAGTGTTTACTCTAGGAATTGCTTTACTCTGGAATGCCCCTATGGAACCAATGCAACCAGGAATGTCGCATATCTCAGGCCCCTGGTTCTTCCTGGGCATTCAGGAACTGCTCCGTTATATACATCCACTGTGGGCCGGCGTTGTTTTCCCTGTTGTTTTTATTATAGCGGTGGCGGCCATCCGATTTGAAGACCCATGGAGGAAAAGGGCTGTTTTATTCTCTATCGCCTGGTTATGCATATTTAGTGTCGCCACAGTAGTTGCTTCTTTTCGATAAGAAAGTCTTCTAGTTAAGGCACTATGCAATAAGGAAACGTACAATTATGGTTAATATCCCCAATATGCTCAGCTGCTTGAGGCTGATCATTGCCCCGCTCCTGCTTTATTTTGCCTGGAACGGAAAAACAACTCTGTTCCTCATCTTTCTTATTACAGCCCTGATAACAGATTGTCTTGACGGCTATATTGCCAGAAGGTTGAATCAGACATCGGAACTTGGCGCAAGGCTGGACAGTCTGGGAGATAATTTTATCTATGTCACGGTTCCACTAGCTATTTGGTGGCTCAGGCCTGATATCATTCAGCGAGAGGGCGTATGGGTGACCATTGTTCTGTTCAGTTACATTATGCCGGTTATATGTGGCTTTCTTAAATTTAAACAGCTGATATGCTACCATACATGGGGGGCAAAACTCTCAGCCGTTCTTTTAAGTGTCAGTATCATCCTGATGATGATTAATGGACCATCCCTCCCTTTTCGGATATCTTCTCTTGTCTTTCTTCTCACTGCCATTGAGGAAATAAGCATGACCTTCATCCTGCCTGCATGGCAGGCAGATGTTCCAACCTTTATTCACGCTATCCGTATTAGAAAAAAACTCTTGGGCAATTGAATATTTGTCATAAATCTTTTTTTTCGATAAAATAGAACAAGGAAAAGGAATAATAAATACCTTCCAGCTGCACTACATGGTTAAAAAGGACCTCTCAAGGAGAGCACAAGTCAATGAGTCTTATAGAAACACAATTTGTGATTACCGTTGCTAATGATTGCCCGATGTATAGTATTGATGATGAGTTCAGCCTTGCGGGCCTCGCTCTTACCGTACCTCCGGATAAGGCTACCTGCCTTTTTCTTGCTCGTGAAATTACGGAAATTCTCGTAACAGAAGATTTGAATAGCCCAAAGTTGATTGAGGAGAAGACGCAATTTAACTGCAGTGGATGCACAGGGCTCATTAAGTTTCGGTTCGCTGAAGAAAAGAAATATCATACTCCCCAGATGCGGATGCTTGCAGCTATGGAAAGTGAAGAGGAGAGGCGATCCCTTGGGACCCTTGAGAATATGCTCAATACTTTTTCTTTTCTTAAGGTTCTTGATGAGGAAAGTCTTCAGGTAATTATCAAATATCTTTTTATGAACGATTTCGGCCTTGAAGAAATTATTATTCAGGAAGGCCACCCCGGTAAAAATTTATATATGATCGTTTCTGGACGAGTTTCTGTTCTTGATGACGAGGATAACGCTATTGCATTTCTCGGTAGAGGTGAAATTTTTGGAGAGATGAGTCTTTTCAGCGGAAAACCGGTATGTGCAACAGTTAAAACGGTAGAACCAACAAAGGTTTTATGTCTCGGAGGAGATGATTTAAACAACATCCTCACAAAGTTTCCTTTCCTACAGACTGCTGTTACCCAAATTTTAGTCCAGAGACTCGGGGAAACAAATGTAGTCCAGACAGATCAAATCGCCCCTGGCCTTACAGGGGAGCTTATGGATCTCCCGCCCACAGAACTTTTTTTAATGATGCATGAAAACAATAGAACAGGACGGGTGGCTATGGACTTAAAGAATGGATCAGCCCAGGTTGTTTTTAGTGAAGGTGAAGTAATCGGTGCGCATTATCATGGCAAAAAAGATAAAGCTGCTTTTTTTGATATCCTGCGAGAAAAAAAAGGAAGTTTTTCCTTTACTGCGAACCTTTCTGATGATGAGATGGCAGCATCACCCCTTGATACTTTTTTGAAACTCATGATCAAAGGCCAACGCTACATAGATAAAGAAGAGAAAAAAGACCGTCAAATTTGGTCATGATAGCAATTCTTCCTCAAAGCTGAATTTCTTTTCATGGAAAAGGCGTACGCACGCATCAACTACGTCGGGATCGTAGAAATCCCCTTTATGCTTTTGTATCTCGTTCAGTGCTTTATTAATCCCTTTGGCGGGTCTGTAAGGACGATGACCGGCCATGGCTTCAATTACATCTGCAACACAGACAATCCGCGATTCCAGCAGGATGTCGTCTCCCTGGAGACCATGGGGATATCCTGAGCCGTCAAGGTGTTCATGGTGCTGGTGGACAATCTGTGAAACAGGCCATGGCAATTTGACATCCTTCAGTATTTCGTAGCCAACCTCCGGGTGACTTTTGACAAGAGCAAATTCTGTGTCAAATAAACGGGCAGGTTTATTAAGAATCTCAGCTGGAAGATGAATTTTACCAATATCGTGGATGATGGCCCCCATGTGGATCCCTTCAATTGTATCAGGTTCCAGGTTCATCTCCTTGGCGATGGCAACAGCAAGCTGGGCGACTCTCCTTTGGTGCCCGGCTACATAGAGATCACGTGCTTCAACCGCCCGAGCTATTGCAGTAATAGTATCTTCTAAGGCTTGTTTGAGACGATCATGACTTCTTTGTAGTTCGAATTCGCTGCGCTTTCGGTCTGTAATGTCCGTGGCTATGCTGCAGACGCCATACACTGTTCTTGTTGTATCATACATTGGGAATTTGATTGCAAGATAGGTATGGCGGCCATCTGCGTGGTGAAAAATTTCTTCCACCTGTATTGGGCTACCTGCCTGCAAAGCCTTCGTGTCGTTCGCTCTATATCTATTTGCCAATTTTTCGGGGAAAATGTCATAGTCTGTTTTTCCAATGATATCTTCCTTGGAAATATGAGAGAGCTCTCCAAAACGGCGATTTATAAGTATAAAATGCCCTTGAGTATCTTTCAGGGAAATTGTCGTAGATGTATTGTCCATGATAGCCTGCAACCGTGCTTCACTTTCCCGTATTGATTCCTCTGCAGTTATAGGGTCAGTGATGGCTACTGATTGTTGCAGAACTGAAGCAACGGCTATACGGGCAGAAGCAGCTCCAATAGTCCCTGCAAGTATTTTTTCAGCATAATCAGCAAGCTCTTTTTTTTCCTCGGCAGTTCCGGTAAAGGCCTGACCGTATGGGGAGAAAATCCTTTCAACAGTTTTGTCTCCAAGAAAGCGGCTCAAAAGATTCTGAAGATCAGCGATTGAAAAATTATCTCCCCAGTATGTTGTTCGTTTGTCCGGTCTGAATACGTCAACGAATAATTCAGCCTGCACATGTCCAGTGCTGCTTCGGTGTTCAGCAATCAGAGAGACAATAAAGTATCCTCCTATATTCACAAGCAGGCTCCAGAAAACACCATGCTCAAGCCATCCTAACCCTTCAAGCCCGAACAGTTGATATGGCTTGAGAAGGGAAATCCCAAAGGGACCTTCTTCAATAAAGCTGAGAGGCAGCCAGCCCTTTTTAGAAAAAAGCGGTAGGAGCATGGTGTAAGTCCATACCGCAAAACCGCCTCCAAGTCCTGTTAACGCACCTAAACGAGTACCGCCTTTCCAAAAAATTCCGCATAAAATGACGGGACCACACTGGGCAGCCGCAGCAAATGACATTAATCCAATGGTAACTAAGGCGAGGTAGCCGCTCGTAAGCCGAAAGTAGATATATCCAAGAGTCAGCAGAAATATAATAGTAAGTCGTCGAATGTTAAGGATAAGGCCGCTCATGTCTTGGCTGGTGCTGTGGTGGAGGACGCCAAGTCGTACCATAACCGGAAGAATAAGGTTGTTGCTTACCATAGTACTGAGGGCTACACTTGTAACAGCAATCATGGCAGTTGATGCAGAGAGTCCTCCCAGAAATGCGAAAATAGCAAGAAAATCTTGGTGTTCAGCTAGGGGAAGTGTCAATACAAAGGTGTCAGGGTTGACATTTTCATAGGGAAATCGAAGCAGGCCCCCAAAGGCTATTGGCAGTACAAAGATATTGATAAGTAATAAGTACAAAGGAACTATCCATGATGCCTGTTTGAGATGCTTTTCATCAATATTTTCAACTACCAGCATCTGGAACTGCCGTGGAAGAAACATAATTGCCATGGCTGATATAACTATAATTGTCGACCATCTTAAATAATCACTCCCTTCCATTGTAAAAAGTTTGTCTAACTGAGGAATGGCTCTGGATTTTGAAAATAAATCTCCAAAACCGTTAAGCATTCCATAGACAACAAATATTCCAACGGCAAGAAAGGCTAATAATTTTACAAGTGATTCAAAGGCAATAGCCGCTACCATTCCCTCGTGCCTTTCAAAGGAGTCAAGGTGTCGTGTGCCAAATATGATGGTAAATACAGCATTGATAATAGCCACGTAAAAAGCAGTATCAAACCAGATCGGCACTGCAGATACAGAGGAGACTACTTCTGGATATTGAAAAAGCACATTAATACTGGCAGAAACAGCTTTAATCTGCAGTGAAATATACGGCACCATACCAATAACCATAAAAATGGTGACTAGCCCACTCAGCGCCAGGCTTTTTCCGTATCGAGAAGAGATGAAATCTGCAATGGTTGTAATACGGTGGATTTTGCAGATACGGATAATTTTTCGAAGAACCGTCATCCACAAGAGGACCATCAATGATGGGCCTATGTATACAGCGAGGAATTCCAGGCCGGAAGAGGCAGCACGGCCAACACTTCCGTAATAGGTCCAGGCCGTGCAATATACAGCTATGGAAAGGGAATAGACCCAGGGATTATTTATGATGCTA